>JAHYIR010000014.1 GCA_019429305.1 Candidatus Cloacimonadota bacterium | reverse complement strand
AGCGTATTCTCGACATAGAGATGCTGACCTTCCGTCGGTAAAGTTGTTCCGTCACCTGTTATTACAATTGTAAGAGAATACATGTTCGGCTCTGGTGCAAGCTGGACATTCGGAAATAGTATATAATCAATCCAGGCACATTGAGAACCCTCTGTCGGTGTAAGGTTAATGTACTCCCAGCGGAAAGTTCTTGTCCCGGCCTCTACATTATAGGTGACTTCAGACCAATTAACATTACCTGACCAGGAACCTTTCTCTACTCCATCAATATAGAACTTCAGACCGGCTCTTCTTCCTGAAGATACTTTACGGTAAAAACTGATGATCCCCTCATCAGTTATATCGAGTGTTACTTCCAGAACAGAAGATTCATTGTTCGCCAGATTACCCGACCGGGCAGCATAGTTTCCTTCATATACCTCATCAGATACAATATACCAATCTTGAGCACCGGAATGTTGCCAGGGTAGTAGAACGAAATCCCCGGTCTCGAAATCTTCCACGATATCGAAATTCACGGTGAAGTAGTCTGAATAGACGGTCTGATATGCCCCGTAATCCATGATTAGGGTCACCGGTACTACTGTGTTATTCTCTATGTTTCCCAGAGACAGTGAATAAAACAATTGATTGCAAGAGTTAGGAGCAAAAGAGTATAATTCCAGAACAGGATTGTTAACTGAAATCCCGGGATGATCTATCGATAGTGTTGCAGTTCCGTCAGGCGAAGTGGCAAGACCACTGTTTTCTATTGTGAATATCATTTCATTCATTAATATCACCTCAAAATCTGTAACCTGCAGATCAGGAGCATTTACTATAATGCTTATCTCATATGTCAGATCATCTTGAGAATCGGAAGTGATCAATAGAAGAAAATCTATTCCGGTCTGATCGGTTATATCGGCTGCTATTTGAAAAGTGAAGGCATTTTCTATGGAGAGGGTGCTTGTGGCAGCAATATCCCCGAAATGCTGTTGACCATCAATGATCATAACTTCCGGAGAATCTGTAGATAATGTAGCCAGGACATTCGTTGCCCCTTCATTGCCCGTATTAGCCAGCAAGATATCAATGCCAATGAGCTCATCAAATTGAGGTGTATTCTCCCCATCACCGTTCAAGGTATATGATTCCAGCAGCATATTTGAACCTACAATATACTCACCTGTAATGACAATATCATCAATGCACCAGAAAAATCCCCAGACACCTTCATAATGCCACTTGAACCTGACAGTTTCCTCCCCCGCTACGCCATAAATATTCCGGTTAAAGAAAGCGGGATTGGGAGTATCTGTGCTCCAGGAATTTACTACCGTCCAGGTGTTGCCGTCATCAATGCTGTAGGAGAAAGTAGCCGTTGAAACGTCTAACCATTGCATGAAGTAATGGGTAAAGTCTACATTTACTGCCGTGTATTCGGATAGATTGAGCCTCGGAGTTATCAGGTCCGTATTTTGAGAACCAACTCTTCCATACATATCACTGTTCATATAGGCATAGTTGCCTGTTGTAGCTTCCAATCCGGAGAGGTGTGTCCATTCGATTTTCCCGATGAGCCAAACCTCTCCGGTCCCTTGATGATCAACTATCTGCCAATAGTCAGGCAGGTTCGTGAACTGATCGAAGTTCTCTGTAAAGGGTAGGGTAAAGTAGTCATAATCTGTTGCAGCATGGATAGTTCTTCCCCTTGAATAGTCGTTTGAACTATTATAGGAAAATGCCCTGTAGTAATATCTCGTCGCTTCATTCAAGCCGGTATGGTTGTATGTTGTACCGCTACCCCGATAGAGAACAGTTCCACCACCCGGTAACAACTCTCCTGGAGAATAGGAAGCTCCGTTACTGGGAACTCCAAAGATGTCGTCAGACGACCATAGAAGCATAACATTGTTGTTATCAGTTCTTTCCCATAAGAGATCTATCTGAACTTCACTGATCGTGCTTGCGGCAAAATTCAGCGGGTTCTTCACAGCTACTAATTCCATTAATGCCCTGTAGGCATTGACCCTTCCCGTACCCAGCATTCCTATATAATCAGGATTGACATCATAATGATCATCGGCAGTATCACGTAAAAGATCGGCAAGTTCGCTGTTAGTCAGGATGATACCATTACGGTAAGCGTAAGAAATAACCAGTGCAGCCACTCCCGAGACGTGAGGACAGGACATGGAGGTTCCCTGCATATAGCCGTAATCACTATCGATATATGTACTAAGCACCTGGGTAAGCTGGGTAATGCCTGACTCTCCACCCGGAGCAGAGATATCAACCCAGGTGTCATAGGTTGAATAGTAGGTTTTCTGATCTTTGTAGTTGGTCGCCGCCACGGAAAATGCACCCGCATAACAGCCGGGATAATAACTACCGGAACTGTTTTGATTACCTGCAGCTACTATTGTTATCCCACCATCCAGAACATCACCGCCACCGTTGATATTAAAATAGTCGATGGCATCCAGCACCGCTTGACTGTAAACCCCAGGACTTGTCCAACCCCAACTGTTCTGTGATATTGCAGCTCCATTATCGGCACCAAAAATCAAGGCCTGAGCGTGACCTCCACTCCCGTTTTCAGCATAAACCTGACAGGACATAAGCCTGACACCGTCTCCTGTTCCCGAGCCGCCGGCAACACCAGCAACTCCGGTATCATTATTATTTACAGCAGCTACCGTACCAGCTACATGGACTCCATGATAGTGGGGAGTAACTACGATGCTGTTATCAACGAAATTATAACCGTGATAAGGGTAAGCGGGATGCGTCCAGAGATTGGCTGCCAGATCGGGATGATCGTATTGAATTCCTCCATCTACAACAGCAACTACTACGGCATCATTACCCTTCTCGATATCCCAGGCTGCAAGCAGATCAATATCGGCACCGTGTGTACCGCCAAACTGACCGATGTTATGATAATGCCACTGGCCAAGTAAATATGGATCATCAGGGTTCCAGAGATCCCTGTCTTCGTCATTACGATATCTTGTCTCTCCTGGAGATCCGGGATTTGTAATATGATCTGAATAGCGGTATCCCTCTGTCTGTCCGGACAGAAAATCGGTTGAAAAGACTTCATTGGAGGAAGAAGATCTGCGATTCCCTTCCCTGCCTGCGGAATTAAGATCGTCAGCATAACTCGTCAATTCTATCCTATATTCCGGTTCTGCCCATTCGATGACCCTGTTCAGATTACGATATGCTATAACAATATTCCTGATGTCTTCGCGGGTATCAAACCGTAGTTCATACCAGAGATGAAAACCCCACTCCCGGTGACGCCATTCATAACCGTTTCTCAAAGCTGGGCTGTCGAAGAGTTTTACGGCTGTATGAACGTTATAAGTCCGGTTTAGGGCATCTACTTCCGGGATCCCCGAGAGAACTATACCATCCCTGTTCCTGGTAAACTCTATATTATCGAGGTGCTCGGAATATTCTCTTTGAAATTTTATTCTTATCCGTCCCTCTTCCATAGCATCATCCGGTACCCGGTAGATATCTATGAAGGGGCGCTCTCCTCTAACCACTTCCATCACCCCTGCATAAAGGGGTGTAACGGAAATAAAACCGATTAAAAACATTAGTATTGTAATGTATGTAAAAAACCTTTTCATGATAAACCTCCAAAAAGGATTAAAGCTTGAATACTGGGAACTGTTTATCTCACAAGAAATGAGAGAGAGGTCCCGATATGATCATTGTCGATTGGCTTTACCGACTAAGAGGTTATTTGTAAGCGATGTTTGACGAGTATTCCCGGACTTAACGATATAGTCGTACTTATCCTTGATATCGACACACAATTTAGATATTTTCGCAGAAAATGCACTTCATCTTGACCTCGATATGCTAAATGTTAACAATGGTCTCGTTTCAGTTGCGATATTGATGTTTAATAGTTCTACTCAACACTCAACTAATACAACAGTTTTGTTTGAGC
The DNA here is from genome assembly GCA_019429305.1 of Candidatus Cloacimonadota bacterium. Lineage (NCBI taxonomy): Bacteria > Pseudomonadati > Candidatus Cloacimonadota > Candidatus Cloacimonadota bacterium. The sequence continues at coordinate 43,321 of JAHYIR010000014.1, read as the reverse complement.
AGACGCTTACAAAGATACAAGAATATTTTCCGTCAATACTGTCAAGCTTTTTCGATTTTTTTTTTGCCTAACACCAGTTTTTTTTATAATAAGCATTGCCTAAATGTACCTGATGCCTTACCTGACAACACATTAACCAAATGCAAATAAACCCTTCGGGTGCCACAATCTTTCATCTGCAGAGATTTTATGCTTATCTAACCGTTTCCGTTCTTATTGATATTCTGAAATACCCCATGCCCCCTATCAGCAAGAGTCTGCTCCATTACGGTATCCCTCCCCGCAGCGGTATAATCTCAAGTTTGATTCACGATATGATGAGACGACCGTTCCCTGATACGGTTAAGCAGATACAATTAATGTCCTATACAGGGCTCAAGAATTTGAACCTTTTATTATTGCTCTCGATGTGTTTCCTTCATTCACTGCAACAGATGGTAATCAAGTTCTGCAAAGTCTTCCCTAATATTTTGAAACCTCTGACCGACAACCGAGGAAAGGACTTCCTCGTGGCTGCTTCCGAGCTCGATGTAGTCAATGGTAGCAAATATATAACTTTATCTACTATCGCCTGGCTCTTGTATTAGAAATATCTCTTGCCCACAGAACACGATATAAAGTAATCAAGTTCAAAATGACCTGAGAAAGAGACCGAACAGCTTATGCTCGAGGAGATATATAATAGGGATGAGAGTATAATAAAATATCTTTACAGAAATGAGATTGCATAAATATTTATCCAAAAATAGAATGGTTTAGAGCTTTTCGATATTCTGGGAGGTAATATGCGTTGTTTAGTTCCCAATTTGATACTAAGGAAAGCGAGAGAAAAAGAATATGCAGGGTGCTTTGATGCTTATGTCCTGAATGTTTATATGCAAGGGTTTTCGAAATTTTCTGCTACTTTGTCAAAGCAATCCGAAGAGAGTATAGAGGTCTTAACCAATGCTATAAATAAGTTTTTCAGTTCATCTTTTGATTCTGTAAAGAGACGTGGTGGTTTCATCTCGGGATTCGCCGTAGATTCATTTACGGCAGTTTTTCCTCTGGCGAAGGGTGATGGTTCGATCAATGCTGCTCTCGAAATCAGGGATTTCTTTTTGAGCGGAGGAAAGCATAAAACAGAATATGGAGACTTTGAAATTACGGCAAGCATAGGTCTCTCAAAAGGGGTAATAAAATGGAGGATCATACCTGCCAGAGAGAGATTCGTTTACTGGTTCTCAGGTGAGGCTTTGATAGGATCAGTTGAAGCGAGGAGACGCTCGAAACCAAACAGGATAGTTATCGAGAAAGATGTTCTAACTAATTATGATAAAAAACTCATTACTTCAACTCAAATCGATCAACGTTATCACATCATAAAAGGATCCAAACTCCCGGATACCCCGACCGATGTCTCTTACAGATGCCTCTCTCAGAAACTCTTCATACCTGAGCAGATATCAGACCTGCAAACGGAGGGTGAATTTCGGGACGTTCTATCCTGCTTCATAAATCTTGCTGAACCGCAGGAGGAGCATATTCGCGAGATATTGGATCTCTGCAAAAAGTATGGTGGTTATTTCAACAATATAGATTGCTCAGAGCAGGGTTGGGTCGGCTTAGTTTTATTTGGCGCACCTGTTGCTTATGAGAAATTCTGCACCTTCGCCTTAGATTTTGTTTCAGAGGTGCAGTTAATGTATGGCAAGAAGATCAGAGTCGGACTCTCTCACGGGAGATCATATATCGGTTTTATCGGTTCCAGTAAGCGTGCGGAATATACTGCGGTCGGGATATCTGTTAACCTTGCTCATAGCTGTATGAAGCGAGCAGAATGGGGTGAGGTCTGGCTTGACAGATCTATTCGTGATGAGGCGGGTGACTCGATAAACTTCGAGGTTTTGGACAGGATTAAACTTGAGGGCTCTCGTAAACCGATAACGGTCTTTAAATTGATTCCGGGTCAGTATTGGCTCAGGAAACCTCATTATAGTAAAAAACTTATCGGCAGAAGATCCCAGTTGAAGAGGCTGGTAGATAGTTGTGAACCTCTCCGGCAGGGCAATTTTGCCGGTGTGACTTATCTATATGGCGAGGCGGGACAGGGTAAAACGCGCCTGATCAACGAATTGCGAAAGAAAATGGGAAAGAAAACCGACTTTTATATTTTAGAAACCGATTCCATTCAGCGGCAATCCTTGAATCCATATGCGTACTGGGTAAGAAAACTCTTCACTACAAGTTCGGTCGGTACTATCTCTGAACGTCGTAAAGATTTCCGTCAAAATTGGGCTGACTTCCAGAAAAAGGTCAAAAGATTAACAAAAAGTAAGGTGATAATCAGCGAGTTGAATAGAATCGAATCAATTCTGGCAGGGCTGATCGGCCTGGAATGGGAAGGTAGTATCTACGCAAATCTTGAGCCGAAATACAAACCTGCAATCAAGGGATTCGCCCTCAAATCGTTAATAGAGGTTTTGTGCCTCTTCAAACCGGTCATTCTGGTTATCGAGGATTTACACTGGTTAGATAAGGAGTCAGCAGAAACCCTACAAATCCTGACCCGCAGGGCGACTAATATCCCTTTTAAAATAATCCTGACTTCACGGATTATCGATGATGGTAGTTATCCACAAGTAAGGCTTGACCCCGATGTGGTTACCGAAACTATCAAACTTGAAGGGCTAAATCAGACCCAGACTGCAAATTTGATGAAAACTATCCTGCAGAAAGAGTTGACCCCCGATTTCCGTAAATATGTATATTCTTTGTCTCAGGGTAATCCCTTTATAATCGAACAACTCACAAAATATCTGTTGGAAACGAACAGACTCGACGTGCAAGAGAATTGTTATGAACTGAAAGATCAGGCATCAGAACTACCTAATGAATTACAGGGTGTTATCGTGGCACACCTGGACCGACTCGATTCAGAGTTAAAACAAACGATCCAGGCAGCCAGCGTTCTCGGTGTGGAATTTGTCGTGGAAGTACTTTGCAAGATGATCGAAAAGATGCAGTACCGTTCTGCAAGTTTGAACGATCTGATAGTCAAAAGCCATCTCTATTTTGGGGAAAAGCAGAATATCTGGCACGCCTTGAGCGAGATTAAATATATCTTCAGCCATGCCATCTTGAGAGAGGCTGTTTACAATATGCAGTTGAAAAAACAGCTTAAAAGACTCCATTTGATGGCAGCAGAGGTAATGGAGAGAATGTACACGGAAGATAAAACTATGTTTGGCGAGATTGCCCAACATTACGATAAAGCGGAAGATCGGGAGAAAGCGTTCCTGTATTTCACTAAAGCGGGTGATTTTGAAATAGATCGTTATCACTTCGCTCCGAGTATGCATTATTACGATGCAGCCTTGAGTATAACCCGAGCTCAATATGACAAAAGAGGTGCTGAAACGGCTGCCATCCTTAGCAAAATCGGTTCTGTATATTTTGCAAGAAGTGAGTATGATCAGGCTTTGCTGTACTTCGAGGAGGCGTTGGCTATTCGTAGGGAATCGTTGGGTAATGAACACCCCGATACAGCCGACTGCTTGAATGATGTCGGCTCGGTTTATCATGATAAGGGGGTATATGACAGAGCGCTATACTATTATGAGATGGCTCTGGCAATCAGGGTAGAAGTACTTGGTGAGCTGCACCCGGATACTGCTTCAACCTTTAACGATATAGGTGTTCTTCAGAGAGACAGGGGTGATTATGAAGATGCTTTGATCTATTTCCGCAAGGCTTGGTCTATTAGAAAAGTCACGCTCGGTGAAAAACATCTATTAACCGCTGCCAGCCTGAGCAATATTGGTGTCGTTTGCAGCTACAAGCAGAGATACGATGAGGCTCTGGACTGTTATCAGAAGGCATTATCAATCTACAGTGAGCACTCTGAGGAGGGGCAGTTAAAGAGCGCTATAGCCCTGAATAACATCTGTAATGTCTATTGTTCCAAAGGTGACTACGATAAAGCCATGATTCATATTGAGCAGGCGGTGGCAATATGGATGAACTTTTTGGGTGAGAGGCATTCACAAACTGCTACAGGTGTTATGAATATGGGTAATGTGTACTACTATAAAGGAGATTATAACAGCGCTTTACCCTGTTATGAAAAGAGTCTCTCCTGTTTCAAAGAGGTCTTCGGAGAGAGACATCCCAGCGTTGCTGATTGCCTGTGCAACATTGGCTCTATTTACTCATCTAAAGGTGATCTGAACAGAGGCTTGCAATATATGGAAGAGGCGCTCTCGATCAGGCGTGAATTTCTGGGCGAGAAGTATTATTCCACAGCCGACAGTTATGTAAATATCGGTCTTAACTACTCCTTTATGGGTAAGTATGATCGAGCTCTGCATTGTCTGAAAAAGGGCTATGAAATCTATAAAGAGATTGCTGGTGAAGGGCATTCGCGTACTGCAACAATCCTATGTACTATGGCTGATGTCTGTATTCACCTTGGAAAATTCAATACAGCACTATCTTATCTGGAGAAAGGGCTCTCTGTCCAGAAGGAGATCCTGGGTGAACGGCATCCCCAAATTGCTATTACTCTTAATTTAATCGGTCTATCCTACCATAAAAAGGATGATAATAACAATGCCCTGATCTATCACGAACAGGCATTATCCATCGATGAAGAGATTTTTGGAAAGGGGCATTTACGGACTGCTGGTACATTATACTATCTGGGTGATGCTTACTCTGGTAAGGGTGAATATGATAAGGCTTTGAGCCTTCATGAACAGGTTCTCACCATCAAGAGAGAATCATTAGAAGAGAGACATTCGAGCATAGCAGACAGCTATCACAACATAGGTGATATCTATCTCGGTAAAGGGGATCTTGACAAAGCCTTAAATTATCAGGAAAATGCGTTGTCAATTTATAATGAAACACTCGGCAAGAATCACATACACACTGCTTATACTCTACAAAGTATCGGCAAGATCCATGCCCGGAAAGGGGATCTTAAAAGAACACTGCAATATTATGAAGATGCGCTCCCCATATTTGATAAAACTCTGGGCAAAAGAAATCAACAAACAATTGAAATTATCAAGAATTTAATTAAAACTGCCGAAGAATTAGGTGATCAGGAAAAAACAACTAAATACAGAGCCGAATTAGAAGACCACTATTCATAGATCTATCTTATCTTGAATAGAGGAATGATCGGCAAACTGGCTAAAATACTCACAATCAATAAATGGAACGGGAAGACTGCAGCAGAGGGAAGAAACTATCTCGGAGTGTTGTGCGGTTATCTAATCAACTATACGATCAGTCTCTTATAGAGCAGGAGTGCTGTAGGCGGTTCGATCACGCTATGTTCCACCATTATTTATGAAGTTAATTAACTTCGCTCTTAATCAACAATTTAATCTTGACTGATTAGCCATAATTAGCTGAATTGAAACAAATCATTATGTTTCAAAAGGGGATATAAAATATATAAGTTCTCCTGGAAAAGATTTATCTTCAATCTGGTAATTGTTGCGCTTTTTTCTAGTAGGTTCCAATATTCTATTAAAAGAGATTGGACCTCGTGCCGCTCTGGGGGTAGCTCTCATCGGTTTTAGTGCCTTTATTAATGGTCAATACGCAGAACAATTTGGAGGTCGGGTGATCAGGTTCATCAGAAGCAATAATGAGAAATAAGAGGAGTAAAAATTTAACATTTTTATGTTGTTGATAATATTATTCTCTCTCCAAAATTTGAGGGCTGAATCTAATTAAATCGGTTAATAAACAGTATCAATATTCTGTAGTTTCAATCCCGTTAGTCCCACTATTTTTATGTTATATAGCCAACAAATTTCAAAACCTTTTGGGTTTGCTGGGAAACTTGAAGGAAAATCAATATAGAGCATCTCTGTCGCTTGCTTTTTCTTGACGAGATTTGGGAAAATGAAAACCGTTCGTCCAGTATATAAATTACTCAGGTTCATATCAAAGGAAGACTATGCAAAACCAATGGGAAAAGAACTGGTTAGAGACCAGACAAGAGGTCGGATGGGTAGATCTGAAAGCGGCAACGCCGGACACCTATAAGAGATTGGGATTCAAATGCGGTTTAGAGGTACATCAGCAATTACTGACTTCCCGGAAACTCTTCTGTCGCTGCCCTGCCGGGATCTATTCCGACCTTGATATCTATGATGCCGAGATCGTACGGCATATGAGACCGACTCTCAGTGAATTGGGGGAATATGACGGCACGGCACTGATGGAGTTTAAAACAAGAAAGCAAATCGTTTACAGGATCAAGAACGAAACTGCCTGTACTTACGAGATAGACGATACTCCACCCTTCCCCCTGAACAGAGAAGCATTAGCTTACGGGATGGAGATCGCACTCTTGCTCAAGATGAATATCGTCGGTGAACTTCATATCACCCGCAAGCAATATCTCGACGGCAGTATCCCAACAGGGTTCCAACGGACTACGATAGTTGGCATCGAGGGTGAGATCCCTATTTCCAGCAGGAAGATCCGCATCATCCAATTCAGTATCGAAGAGGATAGTTGCCGTGAGGTATCAGATCACCGGCATACACGGACATATTATACCGATCGACTGGGTATGCCTCTAATCGAAACGGTGACCTACCCCGATATGCTAACCCCGTTTGAGGCAGCAGAAGCGTGTCAGTATATACGTTTCCTGGCCAGAAGTTCAGGGCGAGTAAGGACAGGTATCGGAGCAGCACGTCAGGATGTAAATGTAAGTGTAACCGGAGGAACAAGAGTAGAGATCAAAGGGGTGGCACACATCTCTTGGATCCCCATCCTTACTCATAATGAAGCTTTCCGTCAATACGCCCTGCTCAGGATCGTTAAAGCCCTCAAGGATAAAGGTGTTGAGGAAAAGAAATGGTCTGTGGGCTATGAGAAGCTCCAGATCCAGAAGTGGAAACACATCCCCGTTATCAAGCAGGCAGCCAAAGAAAACTGGCTGCTTATCTCTGTTAATCTTCCCCGTTTTAGAAACATCTTATCATTCTTCACCCAGCAGGGGCGTACTTTTGCCGACGAGATATCCGACAGGTTGAAGGTCATACCCTGTCTCGAGAAACCGAATATGTTCCATTCCGAGGAATTAACTCCTACCATCAGCCCTGATGAATGGCAGGAAATAGCCCGGATTCTTAAAGCATCCGAAGATGATGCCCAGATTCTCTTCTGGACACACGAAGATGATCTTAAGACAGCTATTGAGACCATAGAGGAGAGATGTTTACTCGCTTTTCGTGGTGTCCCGAATGAGACACGAAAGTCTTTAGCGAACGGCACTAATATCTTTGAAAGGGTTCTTCCCGGTGCTGACAGAATGTATCCCGATACAGATTCTAAACCAATCTCCATCTCCTCGGACATGATAGAAGAAGCGAGAAAGAATCTGCCGATAGAGGTTCATCAAAGATTTGAACAGCTTGCCGAATGGACTGTTCCTCAGGATGCTTATACCTATATTTTAAGGAATAACCTGATGCCGGTAATATCTAAGATTTCGGAAGATAATAATCTACCGCCCAAAAAGGTTGCCCTGTTGTTTGCTCATAATCTGAGATCCCTGCAAGGTGACAGACCCTTGCCTTTCAAACCGGAAAGGATCTCGGAATTAATTAACTTCATTACCACAAAAGATATCGCTTTCGACATTATCTATGAGATTTTACCGATACTGTATGAAAACCCAAAAATGCTCTTCTCGTCACTACTCACACTCGTAGGATACAATAAAATAAGCAGAGATGAGATCATAAAGGAAATTCCGATCCTGCACCAGATGTATCAGGCATTTAAGCATAAATCAAAGTACCAACCTCTGGCTGAGAGGGACTGGATTATGGGAAGACTAAGAAAGGATGCTCTCGGTAACATCCCACTAACAGAATTAGAGAAGCTGGTTAGGAAAGAAATCAGAGGGGGTAACGGCAATGCTTGATTATTTCAAAGGTTACCAGGGCAGAGCGTTAGAATTACTGAAATCCTTCAAGATGAGAGTCTGGGGAAATTGTACGATTGAAACCACCCGGGGAAAGTTTCAGGGGATAATCCTGCCGAGATCGGAGACTGATGATGACCGGCATATAGTTATCAAACTCCCGACCGGTTATAATGTTGGCATAGACATCGAGACAATAACCAGTATGAGAGAGGATAGTTTCAAAGAGGCACATTATAAGATCCCCGAGAAGGAATTCCCCTATACACCGGGACTGCCGAAAGTAAAACTCCTCGGTACTGGTGGTACGATAGCATCGAGATTGGATTATAGAACTGGTGCGGTTATACCTGCTTTCTCACCGGGAGAGTTATACGGTGCTGTCCCTGAATTGGCAGATATCTGTAACCTGGAGACTGAAAAACTCTTTGCGGTTTTTTCTGAGAATATGGGGCCTGAGCAGTATAAAAAACTGGCAATCTCTATCGGTGAAGAGATAGAAAAGGGTGTTGACGGTATTATAATCGGTCACGGAACAGATACCATGCACTACACATCTGCTGCCCTGTCATATATGTTGCAGGATCTACCTATCCCTGTTGTGATGGTCGGTTCTCAAAGATCTTCTGACCGCCCCTCCTCCGATGCGGCATTAAACCTGATGCACGCAGCCTATACAGCAGGAAATTCCGATATAGCTGAGGTGTTGGTTTGCATGTTCGGACCTACCAGTGATGAATATGGATTACTCCATCAGGGCACAAGGGTAAGAAAGATGCACTCCTCTTACCGCTCGACTTTCAGAACTATTGGTGATACACCTCTGGCGACAGTAAAACTCGGTGAGATCAAACCGATAAAGAGTGATTACAATCTGCGTCGTAAAGACCGGAAAGTAAAAGTTTTGCCCTACTTTGAAGAACGGGTTGCCATGGTTTACTATTATCCCAATATGCACCCCGATATGATCGATTCCCTGACAGATAACAGGTATAAGGGTATCATTATCATCGGAACCGGACTGGGACATATCAACAAACCGCTCTATCCTGCAATAAAAAGAGCAATTGCCAAAGGTATCCACATCTATATGACCGTCCAGACACTCTGGGGTTTTGTGCATATGTTTGTCTATGATACAGGTCGTGACTTGATGAGTTATGGGATCGTTCCGGCAGAAAATATGCTCCCGGAAACAGCATACATTAAACTTGGCTGGGTATTGGGGCAGACAGACGATCCTGAAGAGGTGAGGAGAATGATGCTAACCCCTGTAGCACGAGATATTACAGCCGGAGAGCCGTATAACGGGTACCTGATATATCAGGGGGGCATCCCCGAAGTGGAAGAGTTCATCAGGAAGTTTCATAAATAGGAAGAAACTTTTATTCTTCTATCATTTGAAGAATATTATCTGAGACTCAAAGAGATGATGTGCAGGGTGATGATCTCCCCTGTTCTCATTTAGGTATTCCATTGGAATGTATTGTAAACTCAATTCATCAGAACTCTGAACAAATTCTGTAAGATCAATTTCCCAGGCATTTACTATGCTTCCCGGTGCCCAACCGGCTCTGTCAAACTTCCAGGTTCCATCCTGTGGTCTAACGGGATTGAGATAGCAGTCTCTGTTCCAGAGAAGATCGGTAAACTCGACTCCATTGATTATAACCGTCCTTTCTGCCGGCATAAACTCCCCTGCCCCACCTGTATTCGGACCCATACCGTGACCTGTAACAACGATCCGTAATCTGCCTGACCGTGCTTCTGAAGGTACTGCTACCCTTATCTCCGGTAACTTATTCTCTATCGGATCTTCGGGATTTCCATATTCCAGATAGCCACTCCAGAGATTTTCCACATAGAACGGTTCCAAGCCCTGATTCTCTGTATAGAAATCGAGAAACGTCGTAACCTTCCATCCTTTTTGCTCTCCGGGATCTTCTGCTACTGCTTCCCAGGTATTAACTTCAGCATAGAGCCCTTTCTCATCCTGAAACAGCGGCAAAAAATGTGAGACATCGAACTCCCAGATATAACCTCTGTTGTAGGGGGTGATATATCTGCAGACCTCATAACGGATAGAGTCAGAGTCGATCAAGAAAATAGCAGCTCCGACATCCCAAGCTGAAAAGCCACCCTCGGGAGCACCGAGATCAAGAGTCATAATAACTCTGTGATTACCTTCGGGTATTTCCTGAAAGTCAACTGTAGAGGACATATTGCGCCTTCCGGCATGAAAAACTTCATCCTGCAAGAGATCAATTCGGGCTAAATGAGCAAACTCCGATTTCTGACCCTCTGTTGATATCTCAAAATCCTTGATTATGACAGTCGTGGTTAACTCCCCAATTGAAGCGCCAAAAACGGGAGATTTATGATATTGCACCATCCCCGGAATAAAATAGCTATCAATGATCAATTCCTCTTTCAGGTAGAGGGATATCTCTGCGCCTGCCACGACATACCTGATCATCAGATCGCATTCGACAAAATCAAACTCGAGAGGATCTGATCTAAATTCTATGGGCGAAAGCATCTTGAAAACCTCCCGGTTATCCCAGTGCAGTGAGATCTCCCTCTCTTCCCGACCATAGAAATTTCCGTTTTCATCAAACCAATGGGAAGTTCGGGGATTATAAACATCAAACCCTAACCCAAACGAACCGGTAAAATTAGGCTGTTCCCAGGATAGAGCTTTATAGGAGAGTGTATCATCGCCGGTATGCTCGAGATCGATCAGAGCAAGACCTGCCCCCTCCGCACCGGGTGTTATATGTAAATGAAAGCTGTATCTCTCAATCTCAGCAGAATCATCAATAACCTGAGAAAAAAGTACTGCGTTATTATGATTTTTAGCCCGCCTGCCATCCACAATGATGATATATTCATCACTAACCAGAGGCGGCAAATTACCCTCAAAATTGAATAACCTTATTGATTCAATAAGAGAACTGTTTGTTTCAGAGTGCACTTTTACCTCAGGAAAAAGTAACAACATCCCACATATTAGAAGACTCAGGATAACTCTGTTAATTTTCATTCCAAACCTCTATTTCTTTATTCTTATACTTTACTAGTGTCCAGGACGACATTATTCACGCTTTTGGGTCAAGTGTTATGTGAAGATAACTGAAAATGAACTTGAGATATTGAATAGCATAATGAAGTAAGAATTTAGTGCTTCAGGAAGTTTGTATATCTATAGGTTGAAAAATAACCGCTTCACTACATTATAAGATCATAGCTTTCTGAGGATAAATACCCTATGGTTATCGTGCCAGACCAGTTCGTACTGATAGTTTTCGCAGATAAAACTGATGGTCTTGATGTGATAGAAAACTACATGAGTGTGGTCTTTAACATAATACCATTCTTTGAATTGCGAAAGCGATGAATATAGCTCAGTCATTATACCAAGATAACCACCCTTTTTCAGTAGTTTGGATATTTTTTGCAGTTCACTTTTGGGTTTATGGAAATGCTCGAAACATTCTGTTGAGAGGATGAAATCGTACTTTTTATCAAGTATCCTTCTGACAAAAAAGGGGTCGTAATCCTCACATTCTATCCCCTCCATTTTGAGAAGGAGTGAGAGGGTTGGTACCGGACCGCAGCCATAATCGAGCCCGAGCATTCTTTCGTTCAGGAGAGGTAGGAGCGGTTTAACTAAACGATTGAGAAAATTGACATATCCCGACTCGTTGATGCTGTTGTTATGTGTTTTATAGCGTGCTGCTTCAGCTTTCGGAGTCAGATGGTGTTGTAGATCGGCAAAGATGAGCAAGCAGTTCTCACAGAGGTAGTAGAGACGCTTATCTATCTCTGATGAAACGATCTTGTCGGTGTCTCTTTCACATAAGGGACATATCATGTTTCTGATCCGATTCTCATAATGCTTTTCCTGAGACGAAAATATGAATGGATCAGATAGTCAAATGTTTTTTGGTAACCACATCCCAACAACTAACCCAATAGCGTGTGCTTGGGGTTTAACTTTTAAAAATCACTTAAGCTAGAGCATCTTACTTGTTTAGATATTTATTACTCTCTGTTACAAGATTAGAGAAATAAACGCCGGAGAGTATCGTTCTTCCGTTATCATTCCTGCCGTCTCATACTACATAGAAGTAGAATCAGGATAACTCTGTTAATTTTCATTCCAAACCTCTATTTCTTTATTCTTATACTTTACGAATGCCCAGGACGACATTATTCCCGCTTTTTGGTCAAGTGATATATGATGACAACCAACAAAAAAACTGAGGAGTTGAATAGTATAATGTTAGCAGCAGAGATCAAGACCGAGTTTGTTACAGAAGGTAATGTGATTTGCTCTGTAAAGCAAAGAGAAAACAGGAAACATATGATTACTGCAAAACTAAGTTAGAATACTGCATTGATTGATACAAGGACATTTATAGTTTCATTAGTATTGTCGTAACATCTATCAGTCAGCAATATTTCAACTTAAAAAAATATAGCTTTACAGATTTATTAGAAAATATTAGTAATAATTTGAGGGAATTTTGAGATTAGAAGGATATGATAGGGAGGCGATATGCGTTGTTTAGTTCCCGATTTTATTCTAAGGAAGGCAAGAGAGAAAGACTTTAAAGGGAGTTTTGATGCTTATGTTTTGAATGTTGATCTGAAAGGTTTTGCCCAACTCACCCATACTCTGATGAAGCAATCTGAAGAGAGCACAGAGGTATTGATCAATGTTATTAATGCCATCTTTACGCCATCAATAGAGGCAATACGGAAGCGTGGCGGTTTCATTGCTGTCTTTGCCGGAGACTCATTCACAGCAGTTTTTCTTAATAATGGAGCAGATAGACCCTTAAATGCTGCACTTAGCATTAGGGATTTCTTTTTGAAGAGTGGGCTGCAAAAGACTGAATTTGGTGATTTTGAAGTATCCGCCAGTATAGGTTTAGCTAAAGGCAAGGTCAGATGGAACATTATCCCTGCCAAAGAGAAATTTGCCTACTGGTTTTGTGGGGATGGATTCAATAGAGCAGTGGAAGCGAGAAAACGATCAGCAGAGAATCAGGTAGTAATAGAACAAAATATTCTCTCTGCAGTTGATAAAAAGAATATCACTACTGCTAAAATAGATAAACGATACAATATCTTAGAAAAATCCGAATTACCTGAAACATTAGCCGATAAATCCCTCAGCTGTTTGTCTCAGAAATTATTTATCCCCAAGCAGATCCTTGATCTGAAAATTGATGGTGAGTTCCGGGATGTACTCTCCTGCTTCATCAACTTAGCCGTACCCAATGACAAGCAAATCGGCAGGATCATTAACCTTTGTGAGAAGTATGGCGGTTATTTTAACAATATCGAGTGCTCGGATAAGGGATGGATCGCCTTAGTTTTGTTTGGAGCACCTGTTGCTTATGAAAAGAGAGCTACCAGAGCTGTCGATTTCGCTATTGAACTCCAGTCGCTATGTAAAAAGAATGTTAGGGTAGGATTATCTTACGGAAAGTCCTTTACCGGCTTCATTGGCTCTCGCAGACGGGGAGATTATACCGCTATCGGTATGGCTGTTAATCTGGCTTACCGTTATATGCAGAGAGCCGGATGGGGTGATGTTTGGGCTGACAATTATATCCGCACTGAAACGAGTAATGGCATTACCTATGAAAACTTAGGATGGGTAGAGTTCAAAGGATTTCCTAAGCCGATCAAAACCTTCCGCCTGCTCCCTAAAGTAGAGTGGCAATCTGCATCGGGTTATCGTACTGAGTTTATTGGCAGGATAACAGAACTGAACAAATTGGCAGAAACTTGCGAAGTTCTCTGGCAGGGAAAGTTTGCCGGTGTCACTTACCTTTACGGTGAAGCGGGACAGGGTAAATCAAGATTAAGTTATGAACTGCAAAAGAAGATGGGAGACAAAGCTCAGTGTTTTACATTAAAGACCGATTCTATTCACCGGCAACCCCTAAACCCTTTTAGTCACTGGATTAGACAGTTACTTACCACAAAGATGACCGGTAGTATTACAGAACGCAGAAAAGACTTCCGCCATAACTGGGCAGAGTTCAAAAAGAGGATGAAGCAATTAAAGATACCGAACACAAAGCTGCTGGAGATAGACAGGATCGAGTCTATACTTGCCGGACTTATAGGGCTGGAGTGGGAAGGGAGTATCTATGCCAATCTGGACCCCAGATACAGACCGGCAGTCAAAGGTTTTGCTCTCAAATCTCTCTTAGAGATCTTTTGCTCAGTCAAACCGGTCATACTGGTTATTGAAGACTTGCATTGGCTGGATCAGGAATCAGCAAATACTCTGCAGATACTGACCCGCAGAGCAGCAGCTATCCCTTTCAAGTTAATTCTTAACTCTCGTGTGCTTGATGACGGCACCAATCCGCAGATCAAACTAGATCCTGATGTCTTGACAGAGACCATTCAGCTTGTCGGACTTGATCAGACACAAGCTCAAGATTTAATGGTATCGATTTTGAAAAAAGATCTGGCATCTGATATTGTCGATTATGTCTATTCTATTTCTCAAGGCAATCCCTTTATCGTAGAGCAACTTACACAATATCTGCAGGAAACTGAGAAGTTCGAAGTACGTGATAACATTTACTACCTGAAAGATCAGACAGCAGAACTCCCAAAAGAGGTACAGGCAGTGATTGTAGCGAGATTAGACCGTTTAGATGCTGAGTTGAAACAGACCGTGCAGACAGCCAGTGTCTTAGGGCTGGAGTTTGCCGTAGCAGTACTCTGTAAAATGATAGAGACCATGGAACACCGTCCCGATGATATGAATGAACTGATCGTCAAGAGCCAACTGCACTATGGTGAACAGGAGCACATCTGGTATGCCTTGAGTGAGATAAAATATATTTTCAGTCATGCTCTTTTAAGAGAAACTGTTTATAACATGCAGCTCAAGAAACAGCTCAAGAAATTACACCGTCTCGCTGGTGAGATAATGGAGAAACTCTATCCGGAAGACAGAACTAAATATGCTGAGATCGCCGAACATTACTCTAAAGCTGATATTTGGGCTAAGGCGATTGATTATCACGAAAAAACTGGCAACTATGAAATGGAGAAAAATCACCTTGCTACGAGTATCGATTATTATCAATCTGCATTGAAGATTGCTCAAGAACATTTAGGCGATCGATACACTGAGATCGTCAGGATTTACAATTATTTGGGCTTAGCTTACTACACTCTAACCAACTATAACCAATCATTAGTTAATTATGAGCAAGCTTTGTCTATCCAATTAGAGAATTACGGAGAACAGAACGAGGATACTGCCTGGATTTTGTTCGGCATCGGTAGCGTTTACAGCAGCAAAGCAGAATATGAAAAAGCATTACACTTTTTAGAAAAGTCTTTAGCAATCAGGAAGGATATTTTGGGTGATCGGCATCCGGACGTAGCAGAAAGTTTGAACGGTATCGGAGTCGTTTACAGAGATAAAAGCGAATACGATCAGGCAATGAACTGTTTTGAAGATGCATTGGATATTCGCCAAGAGTTTGACGGTGAGCAAAGTAGTGATACTGCATCCGTTTATCAAAACATCGGCTTGATCTATGCATTTAAGGGGGAGTTCGAGCAAGCTCTGTCACATTACGAAAAAGCCTTATCTATCTGGAAAGAAACATCAGGTGAGAAAAGCAAGGATACTTCTATAGCGTATTGTAGTATTGGCAATGTCTATTCTGATACAGGAAAATATGACCAGGCATTATCTTACTTAGCAAAATCAGAGTCTATTCTCAAAGACCTTTTTGGCGAAAGACACGAAGATTATGCTAAAACCATTCATAACATTGGAGCAGTATATCTTCAGAAAGGTGACTTTGATACTGCACTGAGATATTTTGAACAATCGCTTAACATAGACAAAGAGATATTAGGAGACAGGCATCCGGATATTGCTAAATCTCTCAACAACATCAGCATATACTATGCTGAAAAGGGTGACGACAAAGAAGCGATAAAATATATGGAGCAAGCTCTATCAATCCAGAGAGAGGCACTGGGTGAACGGAATAGAGAAACTGCCAGAACACATCACAATATTGGTCACATATATTATGGACTCGGAGAGATTGAAAAAGCTATCGATAGTTTTAAACTATCGTTATCTATAAGTGAAGAAGTGTTTGGCGATAAGCACATTATGACTGCAAGTTGTATGAGAAGCATCGGGAGAGCTTATATTGATAAAGGTCTTTATGATGAAGCATTGGTTAGTTTAGAAAAAGCCCTCCAGATAGATAAAGAGCTTTTTGGAGAACAGCATATAAATACTGCTGCGGATCATGCTATTTTTAGTTTGGCTTTAAACCGTAAAAAAGATTATGATCGAGCAGTGATGAATGGCGAGAAAGCATTGGCGATAATGAGATTGGTAGTTGGTGATAAGCATCCCCATACTGCTGCTTGTCTCGCTGCTTTAGGAGAAGCTCATTTAGCACAAGGTAATTTGAAAACCGCTCTAAAATACTATGAGCAGGAATATGTAATCCAGAAAGAGATTATGGGAGAAAACCATCCTGATACTATTATGACTCATTTCAATATTGGTGATGTTTACTACTCTATGTGTAACTTCGACAGAGCATTAGAATATCATCTACAGGCATTAACTCCTATTAAAAAAATACTAGGAGAACGTCACCCGACTACCGGTTGTTGTTTTTATGCCATAGGGAATGATTACTTTGATAAAAAAGATTACCTCAAGGCAGTAGAACACTATGAACAAGCATTTTCAATAAATAACGAAGTGTTTGGTCTAAAGCATCCCGATACGATAAAGATATGTAAGAATATGGCTTCTGCTTACGAAAAAATGGGCAATGAGGTAAAAGCAGCAGAATATCGGGCTATGTTAGATTAGAAAAAAGAATAAATTTGCTATGAAGCGTCGAGAATAGCTGGCTTGATAGCAGAGACAATAATTTCCGAATACTTTGCCTATGCATGAAAGTTCAGACTATATTATCTACCTGATACTTTTCCTATTCATGAGCCATAAGTGATATCTCTACCGCCGCATTCAGAGGAATTCGCGCTACCTGTACCGTTTCACGTGCCGGATAAGGTTCGGAAAAAAATCGAGCGTAAATCTTATTAAGCGTTTCAAAGTGACAGATATCTTCTAAATAGACGGTAACCTTCATTACATTGGCAAAGGTCATATCACTGGCAGATAGTATGCTACTTAAACTATGAAAGATCAATTCTACTTGCTTTTCAAAGGAACTCGCTAATTTATTAGTGCTCGGATCAATGCCAATTTGACCCGTCACACAAAGTAAACCCTTATGATAAATTGCCTGAGAATATGGACCAATAGCCGCCGGTACATTACTCGTATGGATCGCTTTCATTTCAACCTCCTTTTTTCATTCAAAATATATCATTTCGTACAAAAAAATCTAATTAGTAACTCGTCTGATCTTGGTACAGTGGGACAACCTTTTTTACTCTTCTATTTCATAAAAAATCTTTTAATTGTCAATCTATTTTTCCTCAACAATTTATCTTTTTCAACTCATTATTCACTTAATTTGCTGACTTATTATCTGCTTAATGAATTCTATGACACCTACTTCATTATGTTTCCGACGCTTTGTATTTATTGACATAAACATGCTAAACTTTATTAAGTTCTTCATAAAAAAATTTCGAGGTTAATGTGAGATATATATTAGTTTTGCTATTTCTTTGTTCATTGCTGTCGGCTCAAATACCTGAAGGTTATTATGACGGAACGGAAGGTTTGACCGGAGAAGAGCTGAAAGAAGCGCTTCATAATATTATCAAGGACCATGTTTGCTTTTCTTATGCCAGTCTTTGGGATATTCTCAAAGATACCGACAGAGATCCCGATAATCCGGATAATGTGATACTGATCTATACCGGCTGGTCGGTAGATGCTGCACAGGAATACAATGAGGGTAATGGTTGGAACAGAGAGCATGTCTGGGCAGTTTCACATGGAAACCTCGGTACAGGTATGGGAGCAGGTACAGATGTCCATCATATACGCCCTTGCGACATTTCGGTCAATTCGGCACGTGGTAATAAAGATTTTGATAATGGAGGGGTTGAATACATAGACCCGGACGGCCCTACCGGATGTTATACTACTACTTATACTTGGGAACCGAGAGACGAAGATAAAGGAGATGTGGCGAGAATGATCTTTTATATGGTCGTTAGATATGAGGGTGTCGGAGGACCTGATCTGGAAATGGTCGACTATGCTCCTTCAGCACCGAATAATGAACCGTTTCATGGTGTCTTTTCAACTCTTTATGAATGGCATCTTGCCGATCCCCCTGACGATAGAGAGATATACCGAAACGATGTTATATATCACAACTATCAACAAAACAGAAATCCCTTCATAGATCATCCCGAATTTGCTACTTTGATCTGGTTTCCATCTTCTAATAATGATGATATCGTCGATATTTCCCCGATATATTATCTCTCACAGAACTACCCCAATCCATTTAATCCCTCTACTACGATTGATTTCCGGATCAAGGACGGAGATAGTGGGTTCTTTGAGATCTTTAATTTGAAAGGACAGTTAATACTCCTCGAAGAGTTTAAATCAGGTAAACATTCCATAAATTGGGATGCTGATGGATATCCTTCAGGGATTTATTTCTATTCGCTCAGATCGCCATCTACCAGACAAACAAGGAAAATGATCTTATTGAAATAATACGAACCCTTATTACTGTATCCTTTACTGTTGTATTATTTTAGTAACAGCATCTTGTTAGTAAAGATGTTATCATTAGTGGTTAATTGATAGAAATAGGTACCGGAAGGAAGTGGTTCACCTCTGAAATCCCTGCCATTCCAGATCACAAAATGTTCACCAGCTTCTTTCAATTCATCTAAGATCGTTGCAACCCTCTGTCCCCGGATGTTATAGATAACCAATTTAACTACACTCTGTTGACCAAGAAAGAATTTAATAGTTGTTTCCGGATTGAAAGGATTAGGATAGTTGGAAAGTGTTTTTTGAGAAATAGGGATAGAAATTTCGTCTGAACTCAGATATATCAATCCCCTTACATATGGATATCCATAGTTGACGTTATATTCCTCATCTGCTCCCCAGACATCTTCAAAATCCCAATTAACAAAGGTGTTTTCTGCATAGGGGAAGGTCATGCTCTCTGTAGTCCTGCCAAAACCACCTTGACTCTGACTCTGTCCGGAGGTTTCTATATTCCAATATGATAGTGCCACATAACCGGAAATTGCGCGTGTTCCAATTAAACCGCCAACATTTGTTGTGCCAGATACACTGCCAATACTGTAACAACGTAATACATCACCCCAAATAATTCCCACCAAACCGCCAACATGATTTACCCCAGTAACATTGCTGGCGCTATGACTATCTCTAATTAATACTGATCCAATATTGCCCACTAAACCGCCGACATATTGTTCACCTGCTACACTACCTTCACTGTAACAACCATATATAGTGCTTTGATACTCAGTATATCCTGCTAAACCACCAGTATTATATACTCCGGTGACACTTCCAGTACTAAATGAATTACTAATAACTGAATCTTCGATATTAACACCTGTAAGACCACCGGTTTGATATTCACCAATTACATCTCCGGTGCTGTATGATAAGTCTACAGCACTATAGAAACTGTTTGAACCAACTAATCCACCGACTGTTGAGTATCCAGTCACATTAGCATGACTATAGCATTGCAAGATATCACTGTATTGACTGATCCCAACTAAACCACCCAATAGTGAATAACCATTCACGATACCTATAGAGTAACAATTGATGACAGAAGAATTTTGCCCGATATATCCTGCAAGGCCACCTACAGAGTAATTGCCTGTTATCTCAACATCAACAACTCCCAGATTTGAAATATTTGACTCGTTTATTATCCCAAATAGACCCTGACGATCTGTTTCTGGTCTATTAATATAAATACCATAGATACTATATCCTGAACCATCATAATTACCTGAGAAAGGCATTTCTTCACCCATATTAATATAATAACCTATCGGCTCCC
This sequence comes from Candidatus Cloacimonadota bacterium, assembly GCA_019429305.1. NCBI lineage: Bacteria > Pseudomonadati > Candidatus Cloacimonadota > Candidatus Cloacimonadota bacterium. The sequence goes on along the minus strand of JAHYIR010000014.1, from coordinate 23,287 downwards.
AACCTTCTCCATCATTCCAGTAAACTCCGCCTTCGCGGGTAGCCGTATAGAGGTCAATATCTGCAATTTGTACGAAATATTTGTTATGATGAGCTGACCCGATGTAATTCCTAACATTGTTCAGATGCCCTGCTGTCTCTATCTGCCATGGATCTGTTTGTGTACCGGAACCTCCGGCAAATTCCTGTGCTATTAAATGAAATATTGCTGTTGCTAAAACAGCAGTTAATAAAAGGTTCTTGAATACTCCCAAGATACTTCCTCCTAATTTGTTTTGTTGAATTTACTGGTTATCATGGCAATATAACGCTCTCTTTTCATGATTGATTTTATGCCTCTGTATACCGGACGTATCCTATCGACAAGTAACATGGTTGTCAATACTTATTATAAGAGTAATAGTAGTTTAAACAGCTATAATTGATCTCAGTGGAGAGACTTTTTATTGAGATCTCCTAATAAAACGACGAACTCACTGAACTGATCGCACAGGAATGATAGTTTAGATTCATCCGATGATAAAAATTGACAAGAAATAATCAAATGAGTTTGAAGTTATTCTTTAATGTAGATGGAGTAGAAAAAATGAAAAGAATCTGTTGGGTTTATTTACTGCTGATCTTAATTGCTCAAATAACCGCTCAATCGGTTTACACAGATACAGAGATTTTCGTACTCGATACAATAGATCCGTTATTAAGCTTGATTTCTCCGATTGGTGGCGAGATCTGGTACAGTGGTGGTAATCAGAATCTTCTCTGGATAGCAGAAGATACTAATATGGCTGCCAATCCGATATCATTGTGGTTTCGGCACAATGAGAATGAGGATTTCGTTCTAATTGCTGCTGATTATGAGAATAGCGGTAGTTATGCCTGGGAAGTACCGTTTGATGAGAGCTATGACGCAGTAATCAAGTTTATTGGACGAGATTGCTTTGGAAATTCAACTGTGAAGATAACAGAAGATACTTTTTCCATCATCCATCCCCCACCTGCTCCACCTGAAAATGTTCAAGTTGATATCTCCAATAGGATCGATGCCATAATATCATGGGAGCCGGTAACAGAAACAATAAACGGTGTTCCGATAACTCCTGATGGATACATCATTCTTTATAGTGATACTCCCTACGAAGATCATAATTTGTATAATTTTTTAGCTTACATAACGGAAGGAACCAGTTTTACTCACCCGGATATACTGATTGAACACGACAAAATGTTTTACTCAGTTCTTGCCTATCTAGATGATGGAGACCCTTTGACGCAAGTCCTAAACTATTTTCAACATAGCTACGAAGAAAAAATTTCGTGGGATGAGATCATGAAAATGTTTTCTAAGTAAGGTGGTGATAATTGAGAAATTTTTTAATCATTTTACTATTCTTTCTCTTTTGTGGTTACGTTTTTGCAGAGTTATTTGAAAACCTGACAAATAATAGAACAGCACCAATAATATCCAATACCAGTGTGGCTCAAAGAACCGACGGGAGTAAGCTTGTTGATATCTATTATGATCTATATGTAGCTAATAATGGGCAGGCAGAGATCAGTCTCTTGCTCTCTGATAACGGTGGAGATACTTTTGAATTTATTCCTGATCCCGAACTTCTGTCCGGAGATGTAGGGCAAGATATTTATGCCGGAGCAGGCAAACATATCATCTGGAATGCCGGCGCAGAAGAGGAGAGTTTTGATGGTGATCAATACCGCTTCAGGATCATTGCTCATGCCGATATGCTCATCACGGAGCTATTCATCCATGAGAACAGATTTCATCTGTCGACTACTGAACCGGTTGATGTTAAATTCACGTATCAACCTCAAAACGGTAACGGGTTCCTCTTTGAATCATATTCTACCGGTGAATTGAGAGATTTCATTGTCATGCCTCTCCCAGTTGAAGCAAGTGGTATCGATTATATTTTCGATCTGCAGATCTTTGGGGCAGATACTTTGCTGGATACTTTGTTCTTCTTCACCTCAACAAACCATACCTATCCCCTATTACGAGTAGATTTTGTTGATGTCGCTCAGGGAGACGGAACATTGATCCAAACACCCAAAGGGCATGTTATCGTCGTTGACGGTGGGTATGGTACTTATATACCGAGTTTTGCCAATCCTTATCTGGAATGGCATGGTGCCGGATATCCCTTTATGTTGAACTATGTTATCAGTGAAAATATCCAACAGATTACATATCTTATTGAAACTCATAATCATATGGACCATTGGGGTGGATTAGCAAATATCAGAAATCATTTTGGTTACCCTTTTAATGAGCAATTACGCCCCAATAACACATTAGGTTACCAAGTTGGTGATTATCTCAATATTGACTCGGAGGTTAGTTTCCAGATATTGAATATTGGTTATCCACCGGGTAACTATTCCGGAGAAAACAACAAATCCATCGTTTTACGGATAGAATACGGTGATGTTACATATTTACTGACCGGTGACATAGAAAGTCAGGTAGAGAATTATCTGGTTAACAGCAATTTTAATTTATCTGCTGATGTTCTGAAGGTAGCACATCATGGTAGTAATTCCTCATCTACAGCCAATTTTCTTAATGCGACTCTTAACAGGAACATTAAAATCGCTACGATCAGTTTTGGTACAGGTAATCCCTATAATCATCCCCGCAGTTTAGACCGCTTTTCAGAGTTTGATGTATATGGTACTAATCTGCCATCAAATACTTGGGATGGCGATAATTACAGATTTGATGTCGGTAATATTAAGACATACACTGATGGAAATATAATTATCGTCGGTTACGCACAGTAGATATAGACTAAATATTACAATCCCTGCCACAAATAGGACGGAGTCCTATAAAGATCATTAAACGCATTTAAGATATGCTCAAAAAAAGAAGTTGCCATACCGAGGTATGGCAACTTCTAACTTTTAAGAATTGAGCTATTGTTCTAATCTACCAGGATTATTTAGCTCCCTGAGCTCCCGGTAAACCACTCACTAAAACATCTAAGTGAATTACATAGTATCGATAGTAAGGTACCATTACTGTTAGATCAGTTCCTTTATATGTCGTAAATAAACCAGAAGGTGGTCTTACACTCGGTAAATCTCCTTCGGCATAACCTTGAATTTTGACCGGTTCTGAACCAGCTTGTAAACTCATGTAGGGACCTAAGTTAATTATCAAATAACCATCATCATAAGTAACACTGGCACCAGGGATAAGATTTTGTCCGGCATAAATAGCTTGAGTTGCTGGTCCTTCCGTATCAAAGTAATACCACCAAGCTGCTCCTCCACCAGGATAATCTCCACCATATGCAGTTTCTCCTTCACCGTTGCCATTACCATTACATTGTATTGTGTACTCAGCATAGAACCACCAACGAGGTCCTGGACCAGGTTCATCGCCACCCCAAGCAGTCTCTTTTTCAATGATTTCATCATCATCACCTAATTTTACAACTACTGCATGAGCAGCAATTACTATGGTCTGCTCGCACTCAAAATCATAAAGAGACAGATCAATTATTTCAGTATATTCAGTTAAATAATTGTGTACCTCTTTGTAATCAAAATGCCCGGGAATGGGTGTTCCATTATGATTCTGTGGAATTCCTGATAATGTTGCAGCAACATGAACATGAGTTTCAGTTAATAACCAACCGTCTATCAGGCTAAATGTTACCCAAAGATACTCATCATCATTATAAATCGATAAAGTACCTGCAAGGATGTTTTGACCTGCCCATATCGGATATTCAGCAGGTACAATCTCTCTTGCATTTGCGGAATAAAGAATGCCGGTTTCATAAGATTGCGGTTCTGTAAGATTCGGCATATTTTGGCATCCAACAAGGACAACCAACATAACACTTAATAAAAACATTAATTTAAAAATCGATTTCATATTTACCTCCTTTGAAATTCGATCAATTTATAACAAAAAAAACTCTGATCTCGCATTATATCTTGCTTGATCATTCATAATAAATACAAAACTTGAATCAACATGTTTCATTAATTAGTTGTTCCTAATAGCGACATTAACTCTCTGATCTTCGCTAGCGCGAGTTTGCTTAACGATATTAAGTTCGTCATGAAAAAAAATAAAAAATAACTAATTACTCTTGCCTTTAACTCCTCGATCTTTTCCTTTTTTAAATCGAGCAAAATCTCTCACCTAAACTTAACATAAAAGATCTATACTTTTTTGTATGTGGCAAGTATTTTTTAATATCCAAAATATGTCAAGTTTTTTTCGTTTTTTTTTTACATGCCCCTGTTTTTTCTTAGAAATTAAATACTTTTTTCAGATAGCATAACCGGGTTCGGAAGCAGTAATAGAGAAGAGTTTTTCACGGTTCTTAGTCGAGTTCATGTAAAACTTTCCGTTGTTTTTATCCTCTCTCCTGTTATTCTTCATCAATATCCACCAGCCGGTAATTCATATTACCCAGTCCCAGCTCATGGGCATATCGGATCTGATGTTTACCACTGACAGCATTAACTTGCAGAAAAGTATCTTCACAGTCATGTTCCTGATCGATCAGATCATGACTGGCTGCTTCGATAGCTACTATATCGGTCGAAGCGAGAATCCCAATATCATCCATGAAGGGACCAGGTGCATTAGGAACACAGTCACAACTCCTGCTGATATTTGCCAAAACATTGATATAAACCATCTTTCGTTCTTGAGATAGTACCTGAGCATATTCCACCAATCTTTCCAGAAAAGCATCCTGCCTGTTTTCGCTCTTGGGTTGATAAAAAACACCGGTCGGACAGACAGATATACACATTCCACAGGCGATACAATCGAGATGATTGATATTTACCGGTCTGATCGTAATAGCGCTTACCGGACAGGCTTCTACGCAGATATTGCACTCGATGCACTTAGAATCATCATAGATTGGATAATTACCACGATGTAAGAAACGTTTCCCCTCTTTGGAAGCTAATCCCATGGAGACATTTTTAATAGCTCCACCGAAACCAGCACTACCATGCCCCTTGAAGTGCGAGAAGATCAAATATCCGTCATAATTGGGAAAATGGCTGCCAGTATAGACCCTGCTAAAGTGTTTTGTTTGAGTATCATAAGCAATATTAGCTTCACTGTCCAGAATATCTATGGGAGCGAAATCAAACCCGTGCCGCCTGGCAAGGGCAATATGAGATTCAGTGCTACCCCTTGGTCCTCCATACAAGACATTGGTCTCTACCAGAGTAGCATCCAGCTTTAGGCAAAGATCTTTAATCAGATGTGCCGGAAGGAAATTCGGGTTTCTATCTTCTCCAAAATGAACTTTAATGGCAATTTCCCCTTCTAACTCCCCCTCTATCATGCTATAAATCCTTTGCACTGCCTCAGAACTGATTTCGCGTGTGAAATAAACCACTGAACCAGTAGAATCTGTTGTTGAATTTTCTGAAAAAGACCGAGATTCTACATTTTTACAGCCAGTGATTACAATAACTAAAATAATTAATAACAACTTGATTTTGTGCATAATGACTCCTGACTACAGAATTCTTCAGATTTATCGTAGGTCAAGAAAATACTAACTTCTCATTATTCAAGCTCAAGAGCAGTACAAAGTCATAAAAGTAAAGTGTCGTCTTTGCAAGTATCTAACCAATAACCTCTGATCTTATCAACCAGATAATCATCAAATGAAAGAGTTAGTTTAATATTCTTTATACATTAACATTAATAGATATTCCGTGATATTTAGTGCGCTTGAGGGCTTTTACTAACGAACTTTCGTATCGAGCATCGAGTTCGACGAAACTCTGATTACCGGTAATATCAATTCTACCTATCTCGATACTCTTCGCCACCCTCAGACGATTGATCAATCTCATCAGTTCACGTTTGGTGAGCCCATGGTTTGAACCGATACTCAATCGGAATTTCTTTAGGACCACATTTTCTTGTTTTCTCTCTTTTCTTTCAGCTCTGACTGTCTCCAGGTCACGATTATCCCGGTAATAACTGAGAAACCTGTTAAACTCTACCGAGACAAAACGCTGGATCAGCTCTTCTCTGTCTAACCAGCTCAGTTTCTTATACACCTTTGGTAAGAAGGACTCAATCTGCTCTTTATTAACCTCTACCCGCTCAACATTATCTATCAAGTGAAATAGCTGTTTTTCACAGATGTCCCTTCCACTCGGTACAGGAGTGAGAACGATCTCTTTTCCGAGCCGTTTTTCTATTGTTTTCATTGGTCCGATCTCTTTACTGTGGATAATACTAAGGGCAACACCGCTCTTTCCGGCTCTACCGGTTCTTCCTGTCCGATGGATATAGACTCCCGGTTCTCCGGGAAGATGATAATTGATAATATGGGTTAGATCATCCACATCCAAACCACGAGCTGCTACATCGGTTGCTATTAGCAATTGGACATATTTTCTGCGAAAACGGTCCATAACCATTTCCCGCTGCCCCTGTGACAGGTCTCCATGCAGGGCATCAGCATTGTATCCATCATGTTGTAGCTTGTTAGCAATCTCTTGGGTCTCTTTTCTGGTTCGGCAAAAAACAATACCGTAGATTTTGGGATTCATATCGGCTATCCGCTTGAGAGCGAGATATTTATCACGAGCCTGAACTTTATAATAATAGTGCAGGATATTATCTGCTCCCTTGTTTTCACTGCCGGCACTGATACGATGAGGATTCTTCATGAAAGTCTTTGCCAACTTCTCGACCTCGCGGGACATAGTGGCTGAAAAAAGCAGGATCTGCTTCTCTTCAGGACTGTGACTCATGATACTAAAAATATCCTCCTTAAAACCAATATTCAGCATCTCGTCAGCTTCATCAAGTATTAAAAGACTGATCTGATCTATCTTGAGAACCTGTTGTCTGATCATGTCATAAACTCTGCCGGGAGTTCCAATAACGATATGAGCACCAGCTTTAAGAACATCTTTTTGTCTATTGATTGAAGAGCCACCGTAGATGGCAGCACATTTGATGCGGGGAAGATATTTAGCATAATCAATAAAATCATTGTATATCTGAAGACACAACTCTCTGGTTGGGCATAAGATAAGTGTTTGAACAGCATCGACCTCGATATTGGTCAAAGCAAGGGTTGGAAATCCAAAGGCAGCGGTTTTTCCGGTGCCGGTTTGGGCAAGAGCTATCAAATCCTGTTCTGATTCCAGTAACCAAGGGATCACCTGCTCCTGGATCATTGTAGGATTGGTAAAATTTAAATCTGCTGCAGCACGTTGTATCGGCTCAGGCATAACGATTTGTGAGAATTTAATCACATGGGGTTCCTTTAAATTTGAATTTGAGACAATCTTTTCTCTGAGGTTTAAATGTAAAGGTTTATTATTGGTAACGAAATCTATTAATATCATCTCTAACTACTACAATCCACTTATAACTATCCCATAAGCTAAAAGATCATGTGAATTAAAAATAAAAGGCAAGTTGAAATATTAGTTGACTAAAAATCTAAAAAAAACTATATTAGTTTTATAAAGAGTCCTTTTTATTTTTCAATTTGTCAGGAGGTTTATTATGTTGCATGGACGAAAATCTACGCCGCAGAATTTGGCTAAGAAAAAAAGAAATTGTCGGATCACATTCAGACTTAACGAGAATACGGTGTCTGATTTCAAGAAAATTGCCCAAGCAAAACACATATCACTTGATAACTTGGGTAGAGAAGCGGTAGATGATTTTTTGAAAAAGAACTTAGGGTTTATAAAACGAAGCTTATCTAAGATGTGATCACTTGACTTAGGTTAGATGATCAGTTCTTAGTTGTTTATGATTGAAATCTTCCTGCGAACTTGTATCTACTAATCTTATCTGTTGCACAGGTGATTTATCTTTACGCATCGATATTTTAATTCTGAGTATATCTCTTTTTTTACCCTTAGGGAATCCTATAGTCGGTCGGGAGCCGACTATAGGACTCCCTAATGGTATATCTCTGCTTGTTCAAAGCTTGACAATCTTTCCTTGAATCCGATATATGATCTATGGATAGAGTAATATATAAAGGGGAAGTTTATTACTGATGCACACCGGAAAGATACTCACTATATACTGTAAATGTGGTTTCAGGCTGTTTCGCTATTATAAAGCTGGAAAAGGCAAGATCATCAAGTGTTTTGTTAATAGATTAGAAGAGGATTTTGTCGGGATTAAAGGTTATGAAACACAGAGTAAGCCCCTCTGCCCGCAATGTCAGAAAGAGCTCGGCATTATAATGATGGTTCGCGGAGAACCAGCACTCAAATTAAATCAGGGAACTATACAACCAATCAGGGTTTAAGTTCGAATTTCTTCTTACTCTAAGTCGATTTGTTTATTTAATATATACATATCGGCTAATTCGCCGGTAATTCTTTTACCTTCCAGATCGAGTTGGATCAGATAGTTTTCGGAGACAAAATATTGATTAGCTCCCTCTACCCCTTGTAGAGTGATCGTGTTTCCTGTTTCATTCCAAACAAATGAACCGCGTGCTTCATAAACTTCACCTTCTCCTTTTCCCAGATAGATATAGTTCTTCACGAAAGTACTATCATAAGTAATTTCAAGATTCATCAAAATACCGTCACAGTCAGCACAAGGTAACACTCCGCTGTATCTTCCGGCATAATCGAGAGAGTTACGTGCATTATGATGGTCATAATAATACTCTTGTTCTTCTATAGGTTCAACGTCAGGTGATTGAGTTTGCCTGCCCAGATAGAACAATATTCCGATAGCAATGATAATGATCAATATTAATATCGCCCATAAAATCATCTTCTTCATATAGACCTCCTTTTTACATGTCTGATATTTTTGAAAAGTTAATAATGATTTCACTAACCACATTGTGTGGGTATTTAATGAATAAGATAACATCATTTTTATGAATCAGATATTGTTTCTGAAATTTTTCGGTTTGTGGTACAAAAAGATTACCTCTGTGAATTTGTTTTTTTTCAACTTCATATTCCAGACAAAGATCATCTAAATATTGCTTTAAATATCTTTTCCAGAGACCTTGAATTCTGCTTAATTCAGGTGTTAATAAGAAGTCAGGGTAATATTGCAACCCTGAACTTGAGCATAAATCCCATCTCAAGCAATCTAAGATGAACTCGTAATTGGAGTTGTAGTATGAAGAAGTGAATCCTCCTATTAGAGTGGCAGTCTTTACCCAATCTTTCTGCCAAGGGGGAACATTTTTCTCTGCCCAGAATTTCACAAGCTTTAAATAGAGATCAAAAGGGCTATCTACCAGTTTGATCAAGTTCTGTAAGGTCCTGGTAAAACGTTGAGAATTATAAAGATTGTTCACCAGATGTTCGATTTTCTGGAGAGTGTTTAACTCAGTAAAAGAAATCCACCTGTTAGCTAATATCCTATATGGTGCATCTTGCTGATAAACTAGATCATAGGTTGGGGCTTTTTCTTCCATAACCGTGCCGGGGAGTACTTTTAACATTCCCGGTTGAAAGTGATCGGGTTGCAGTGAATAGATCTCATTAAATGATTTCTGAGCTATATCATAAGTCTCATAGGGTAAACCAAATATCAAATCGAGATGGATCGGTATAGAAGTTTCTCGGATTAAACGAGCTATATTTTCTTTTATAAGATACCACTCACCACTTCTGCAAATCTCTTTTAAGGTCTCGGTATGGGTTGATTGCACACCTATTTCAAATTGGAAAAGATTGCTCGGAACTTTTTGGAGTATTTCGATATCCTGCTCTGTGATAAGAGAGGGGTTAATCTCAAAATGAAAACGGGTAAACGGTTTCTTATCCATCAGAAAAGACCAAATACTACGGGCATGTTCGGCATTTGCATTAAAAGTCCGGTCAACAAATTTAACGAGAGATACTTTTTGATTAATAAAGAAAGCCAGTTCCTTCTTTACGAGATGCAGATCCCTTAATTCTAAAGAGGTCTCTTGTCTTGAAGAGAGACAATACGTGCAGCTATAAGGACAACCTCGGCTGCTTTCGTAATAGATTATTCTATCTTTAAATGAAGCAATGTTTTTCTCAGAATATGGAAAAGGTATATCATTTATAGAATAATTGTTTTGATGAACAATTTTATCAGGTAAGTCAAATTGTTGATCTAATAGATGTTGCCAACTCTGCTCTCCCCCACCGGTTATAATGTAATCAATTGAACTATAAGAATCCAACCACTCTTGAGGATTATAACTGACTTCCGGACCTCCTAAGATGACCTTGATCCGGGGAAGCACTTTTTTTATGTCGTTTAGGATTTCTTTAACGAGTTTAGAATTCCAGATGTAAACAGAGAAGCCAACTATATCAGGTAGATAATCATCAATAGCTGTTAAAATATCATAAGAGCTTTGAGAGATATTAAATTCAGCAATCGAGGATTCAGCTTTTGTGGTGGTTAGTTGATTTAAGTAAAGCAAGGCAAGATTAGTATGTACATACCTAGCATTAATAGCAACAAAGAGTATTTTTTGCATTGAGAGTTTCTATGATCTCGAGAAGAAATACAATCAATCTTCTTTATCACGAATGATTATTACCGTTTCGCCTATCCGTTTCATTCCAAGTTCCCGTGCTTCTTCTTCTATCGCTTCCGGATCATTCTCGAGTCTTTCGATCTTTTCTCTCAATTCTTCATTATCTAATCTGACTTCAGTTATTGCTTGTTGATATAGTTTGTGCTCACGTCTTGTCTGCCAATAACTCAAGAGATTATATCTCGTAAAAAAGAGTGTATAGATCAGGATAGAAACGACAATTACCCAGTAAGAATACTTCTTAACCTTTTTCTTATTCTTTTTAGAGATATCTTTCCGCTTTATAGTATCCATTCCGTCCTCTCTTTGTAACTAAGATATAGTTAAATCCTGTAATATATTTCAATCCTTTTGTCAAAGAAAATAATCATAACGCTTAAGTTTAAGTTTTTAACTAGAATGACTGGTATCCAGTAAAAAAAATGAGACTAATGTTAGGTTACTTTAAATATTATCGGGCAAAACTACCAGTAAAGTGTCCGTAAAATATCTTGACTTTTTACTATGATTTCTATTTCATATCTTTTTTTAGGATAAGGTATCTGGAGAAGGAGGAAGCTATAGTGCTGAACTTAGTTTTTTTTGGTGTTCAGGGAAGTGGAAAAGGAACGCAAGCGGGATTACTAAAAAAGAGATATGATTTCGATCATATTAGTATCGGAGCTTTACTCCGTGAGAATATGGCTCAAAAAACAGAATTGGGCAACAAAATCACAAAATATATGTTGGCGGGAGAATTGGTGCCTGATGAGTATATTTTTACCCTTATTGAAGATATTTTACACCCTGAAGCTCAGGGAATAATATTTGATGGTTTCCCGCGAACATTAAGACAGGCAGAATACATGGAAGAGAGGATTCCGGTCAATTATGCTATATTCTTTGATTTAGACGATGATACGGCAATCAAACGACTCACTGCCCGACGTGTTTGTACGAACTGTGGAAAAGACTATAATTTGCTCATAAAACCCCCTAAAAATGAAAACAAATGTGATGTTTGTGGTGGAAAACTGATCCAAAGAAATGATGATCACGAAGAGGCAATAGTTAGACGAATAAATATATTTCATGAAAGGACAAAACCATTGATAGATTTCTTCAAAAAGAGAAGTAAGCTCGTTCATATAGATGCTTCGGATCCTCCCGAAACAATATTCCGGAATTTGACCGAAAGTATCAATCTAGAAAAATGATAAGTCTTTTTACCCTAAGATAGATGAAGAATAGTTATTGGCGTTTCCTAAAAGGGATAGGTTACTTATCCGATAATTTGCTCAATATATATGCGATAATAAATGTCGTTCTGCTTATTCTCTATAACTACCTCAATCAACTACCTTCTTATCCTTATATTAACAGTGTTTATACAGAATTGACCATTTATCTGCTGATAGTTAATTTTATCAGCCATATAATGATTAATAGATTCTCGATCTTAAGTTTGAGAACTCGTATCCCTGATATAATCTTAATATTACTGGGATTGAGTTTAAGCCAGCAACCTTATATTTTTCAATTACTTATTATTGGAAGACAAATTGTTATTTTAGGGCATAGATACACTAAGAATATCTATCAATGGAAGAGATTCAAGAATATCACTGATAATGCAGCAATTTTCGTTTTGATTAGTTTTTTTATCGCCATCATGATCGGAACCCTGCTTTTATTACTGCCCATATCAACTGCAGAAGGTAATAGCACTAATTTTGTCGGAGCTCTTTTCACTTCAACTTCGGCTACCTGTGTTACCGGACTGATTGTCTATGACACCGGAACTCATTTTACTCTCTTTGGTCAGGTCATTATCCTGTTACTGATCCAGATTGGTGGGCTGGGTATCATGACAATATCGACTTCTTTTGCTATTCTAACTGGTCAGAGATTAACTTTCCGCGGTGAAAAGATCATGCAAAGCGTCTTTGAAGAAAGAAGTCGTTTTGATATGTTGAGATTAATTAGAAATATTGTGCTAGTAACGATTATCTTTGAGTTTATCGGTGCTATTTTCTTATATTCGGCATTTTCAGGCAGATACGACTCAACATCTAATGCTGTATATTCAGCCATCTTTCATTCTATCTCTGCTTTTTGTAATGCCGGTTTTAGTCTTAATCCCGATAGTTTTGCCTTGTATAAAAGCCATATTGGAATCAACATCACAATGATGTTACTCATTATTTTTGGAGGATTAGGATTTAGTGTATTAGTTGATATAAAGAGAAATTTGCTCGATAAGGTTCGTCCAGTTCGTTTCTCTCTCCACACTAAATTAGTTTTAATAACTACTATAGCTCTTATCTTATTGGGCTTTTTCTTGTACTTTGTTTCGGAATATAATCACTCTATGGAATCTTTTTCTTTGAAAGAGAGATTTTTTGGTTCCCTTTTCCAATCTGTTACAACTCGTACTGCAGGATTTAACACTGTCGATGTGACTCAATTTAGTAAGTCTTCTGTTTTTATCTCTGTGGTGCTGATGTTTATTGGTGCATCTCCCGGTTCTACCGGAGGCGGTATTAAAACAACAAGTTTTGCTGTAATAATTCTCTCTGTCATGGCAATTCTCTCCAGTAACAGAGATGTTATCGTCTTTAAAAGAAAGATCTCCGACAATCTTATCAAACGAGTTATGGCGTTGATTGCTATTTCTATCCTGTTATTATTCATAATCATCTTTTTCTTAATGCTTATTGAGCCCTTTGCCTTTGAACATATTATGTTTGAAGCTTTTTCTGCTTTTGGTACCGTTGGTTTGTCTATGGGTATTACTCCCTATCTTTCACAGACAGGACGGATATTGATAACTATCCTGATGTATTTTGGTCGAATAGGACCGTTAACTTTCATCTTCGCCCTCTCCAGAGCTAAAGTTCAAACAGATTACATGTATTCGGAAGAAAAGGTATCTGTTGGTTAATGAATTGATATATTGACAAAAACTCTGTTATTACTTAGTAATCTATTTTCGATAAACAGGAGATATTAAAGATGAGAAAATTTGCCGTGATTGGTTTAGGTAAGTTCGGATATACAGTAGCTACAACCTTATTTGAAAACGGTTCTGAGACAATAGCCATCGACAATGATGAGAAGAAACTGGAAGAATTACGTGGACGAGTTTCTGCTACTGTGAAGATGGACTGTACTGATGAGCAGGCACTTAAAAATATCGGTATTACTGATGTTGACGTAGTCATATTGGCTGTAGGAGAAGTTGAGACCAGTGTTTTAACAAGTGCTATTCTCAAGAAATTGGGTGTTGTTAATATTCATGCTAAGGTTGATAGTCAATTACATGCCAGAATTTTAGAAATAATCGGGGTCAAAAATATTCATTTCCCGGAAAAACTTGTGGGAGAACAATTAGCTCATACCCTGCTCTCACCTAATGTGTTGAACTATGTTAATCTCAGTTCCGGACACTGTATTACCGAATTAGCAGTTCCCGATTTCTATATCGGTAAAACACTGCAACAACTCAATCTTCCGAATGAGAAAAATATCCATGTTGTAGCGATTAAATATACAGATATGCGAGTTGCAGAAGATGGCGAGAATATAATTGAAACTAAAGTAAATGATTTACCAGGTGCCAATGATGTAATCAAAGAAGGGGATGTTCTTATTCTACTTGGACCAACAACTAATGTTAGTGAGCTTATCAAAGAGGTTACACCGGATATGGGGTTATCAATATGAAGATATCAATAAAAAAAAGAATATCTGTTTTCTTGTTTATAATACTACTTTTAGCACTAATACAATATGTTCTTGTCAGCATCACTATTAATCAATCGAGAGAGATTAGTTTAACAGTCAGAGAAATTTCTACAATAATGTTGATCTTTCTTTTAGCACAAACTTTTCTAGTGATCATCCTGATCTCTTTTCTCCCCAGTTACTTGAAGAAAATGCTCAATGCTGTTGAAAGTATTATCAATGAAATCTCTCGAGGTAGCTATAACCAGAGTATAGATCTGGAAGAATACCGTAAATCATACGATAAGGAGTTAGTTGAAGTCGTTGATTCGATAAAAAAGATGCTGATTATTATACTTAAATTTGATGGTATGAAGAAGGAGAAAATTCAAGAACAGAGAAGCAGAATAGTTGCCTTGCTAAATCTCACTGAAAATGGTTTTATGATAGTGAATCAAAAAGGTGATATTATCTATACAAACCATCTGATAAAAGAACACTTCCCAACTATGACCGAGGATAGTAATATTATCGAATTAAACTTCGGCTTAGAAATAGACAACAATATCAAGAACTACGTTACCAGCATTGTTAAAACACAGTCTAAGGCAAGACAGAAGCAATTCTATATGGATTCAATGAAAAGACATATCACAGTTCGTGACGAATTAGTTCGTGATGCTAATGGTAATTTTATCGGTGCCGTCATAGGTATTTTTAATCTTGAGAAAAAAGGGGTGGAGAAGTTGAGAGAAGAGACAGAGAAACAGAAATAAAATATGAAATATATTTATGATTCTAAGACTGTTCTAAGAATTGATAAATACCTTGCTGAATTAGGTATTGAAGAGCTCTACTCCCGTTCATTTATTAACAAACTCATTGATAGCGGCCAAATAACTGTCAATTCTCAAAAAATCAAGAAAAGCTATTTGCTGAATGAAAACGATGTTATTGATATCAAAATCCCTCCTCCGATAGAAAAGCAGATAAAAGCAGAGCCAATTCCATTAGATATTGTCATGGAAGATGATTTTTTAGCTATAATCAACAAACCGCCGGGAATATCAGTACATCCTGCTCCAAATCAATCCTCTGGCACTATTGTCAATGCTATTATAAACCACTTCGGACAAAATATGCCCTATCTGGATAATCCTGCTCGCCCCGGGATAGTTCATCGCTTAGATAAAAATACTTCCGGGCTGTTGATTGTTGCCAAAGATGATAAAACCCTCTCGAAACTCAGTAGAGCTTTCTCGGAGAGAAAGATCAAGAAGCATTACCAAGCAATATTGATTGGCATTCCTAAATCATTCGAAGGATCTATTAAAACCCTCATAAATAGAAATAAAAAAGAACGGATAAAAATGTCGGTTGCTCAAAAAGGAAGAGAAGCCATAACCAACTACCGAATTCTTAAGACATTTGAGTTTTTCTCTTTGGCTGATATTATGCCTGTTACGGGCAGAACACATCAGATAAGAGTACATTTTGATTACATTAATTGTCCCATTGCCGGTGATGAAGTTTATGGTAAGAATAAGAAGATGTCCCATTTACCAATTCATCTTCGAAAAAGAGTATCATCCTATTTTGATAAACATTTGCTTAGGCAAGCTCTACATGCCTATAGATTAACATTTATCCACCCAATCACCAAACAAGTTATAGATCTAGAAATTGATTTACCTACTGACATGAAAAACATGATAGATTGGCTGGCATCACAATTTGAGACCTATATTCCAAATTTGGATAATACTCTGTAATAATACAAGATAATCAAGTATCCTCCGACTCATTTGCTTCACCAATAAACATTTGACAAATACAGGTTGTTTAGAAGAAAGTTTATGATTAGAATAATGAACGAATGATCCCATAAGTTGTTAACTAACAAATAATTATGGTATTAAGTTAGCAACCGGACATTCATGAACAACAAACTTTAAGGAGTTTTTTATGGAGTGTCAAAACAAAGAACAAAATCTCAAGAAATGCAACTGCTCTTATCCCTGTTCCAGAAAAGGTATCTGCTGTGAGTGTATGAGTTATCATCGAAGTATGAACCAGCTACCTGCTTGCTATTTTTCTGATAAAGATGAAAAGACATATGACAGATCTATTAGCTTTTTTATGAGACAAAACAGATAGTTAAGAAGAGAGAATATTAAATGGATAAGCATTTCTCTACTATAGCGGAAGCAGTTAAAGAGATAAAACAGGGTAATCTGATCATCGTTGTGGATGATGAAGCAAGAGAAAACGAAGGAGACTTGATCGGTGCAGCAGAGCTAATAGACTCGGCAAAAGTTAATTTTATGATCACCTATGGGAAAGGTCTTCTTTGTGTTCCAATGATGGCTGAGAGATTATATGAGCTTGATATTCCCTTAATGACTGATAAAATTGCTGACAGACATCATACTAAATTCACCGTATCTGTTGATGCCAAAGAAAAGACTACTACAGGGATCTCTGCAGCAGAAAGAGCTCATACTATTCGTTTGCTCTCAGATCCTAATTCCCAAACTTCTGATTTCGTAAAACCTGGTCATATTTTCCCTCTCATGGCTGAGAAAGGTGGTGTCCTTAAACGTGCCGGACATACTGAAGCAGCAGTAGATTTAGCGATACTTGCCGGTTTACAACCAGTAGGAGCAATCTGCGAAATCATCAAAGAAGATGGAGAAATGGCTAGACTCAACGACCTGATACCTTTTGCTAAGCAACATAATCTCAAGATAATTACCATAGAAGAACTTATCCGCTATCGGAGAAAGACAGAATCTCTTGTAGAAAAAGTAGCTGAAGCAAAGTTGCCGACCTGCTATGGTGATTTCCAAATCTTAACTTTCAAGAGTACAATCTCTGACGAATATCATATTGCTCTGGTAAAAGGTGAGATCAAACCGCAGGATGATGTCCTTGTGCGTGTTCATTCTGAGTGTTTAACCGGAGATGCCCTCTACTCTTTACGTTGCGATTGTGGGGCTCAATTAGCCAAAGCATTCAAAATGATCTCCGAAGAGGGTAAAGGAGTAATACTTTATATGAAACAAGAGGGGCGTGGTATTGGTTTAATCAATAAGATCAAGGCCTATCATCTTCAGGATCAGGGCAAGGATACGGTTGAAGCAAATATTGAACTTGGCTTTCAGGCAGATTTGCGGGATTATGGGATTGGAGCACAAATATTGAAAGAGTTAGGTATAACTTCCATAAGGTTATTGACAAATAACCCTAAAAAACTGATTGGTTTACAAGGATACAATCTGCAGATCAAAGATAGAGTACCCATTGAAATTGATATGAATAAAGAAAACGAAAATTATTTAAAGACCAAGAAAAATAAATTAGGACACCTGTTGAACAATGTTAAGTAGAATCAAATACCCTCTTTTGTTAATTATATTAATTCTTATAGCGGTTTGTTTTTTGCTACCCAGCGAGTTAAATGCTGTTACGTATCCTGAACCAAGAGGATGGGTAAATGATTATGTGGGAAAACTGACTCCGCAAACACAAAGAACACTGCTCAATCTTATTACAGAGGTAAAAGAAAAGACAAACTTCGAGATAGCGGTTGCGATCATTCCCAGTCTAAAAGGTGAAGATATCAATAATTATGCTAATATTCTTTATCAGAGATGGGGTATTGGCTCTAACAGAGATGAAGGTGCTCTGATTTTAGTAGCTGTTGAAGACCGGTGGGTAAGGATCGAAACCGGTTATGGTGCTGAAGGGTTTATCCCTGACGGAATGGCTGGTGAAATTAGAGATGTTTACATTGTACCTAGTCTTTCTCGTGATGATTATGATCAAGGGATTTTGAGTGGGGTTGCTGCTATTGCTTCTCTAGTTGCCAGAGAGTATAATGTCGAATTGACAGGGTTGGCAGCTTTTGAACATTTAAGAGGTGAAGAGGAAGTCTCCCCCCTATCGGGTTTAGTAGTACTAGCCTTCTTTATTTTCCTGATCATCGTTACTAAAGGTCGGATCATTCCTTGGTTGTTTATCTTTGGAATGTCTGGTCGTGGTTTTGGAGGAGGAGGTTTCAGAGGAAGTTCGCGCGGAGGCGGTTTCGGCGGTTTTGGTGGTTTCGGCGGTTTTGGAGGAGGAGCCAGTGGTGGAGGCGGAGCTGCTGGTAGGTTCTAATCTTATGAGTACCATTCGAAACTTTTTGCTTTTTTCTCATCCCCGTAACCTTTATGAAGGTTAGTTCATGATATTTCTCAAAGCTTTACTATTTGTACTTTTAAACCTAGGTATGGGTTATCTCCTTGTCTTTACTATGAGATCTCTTCTTTTTTATCCGGAAAAAAAGATCTATATAGGCCGGATTCATATTCCACTAACTCCGGGTCTTATCTTTTATCTAAAAAATCTTATCATACAAAAGCTCTACAAATTACTCCACGATTTCTTAAATGACTGTGAAAATCTCGAGACAGATAGCAGGATATCAAAAATAGAACATGATATCTATACAAAAATTTGGGACAGAATGAAATTTCTCGATGAATATCGTTTTTTACCTCATTTTGTTAAGCGTAATATCCAAAACCTGGTCGCTCAGATTGTCTTTGAACTCACTCGTTACTTCATAAGAACATTTATTCCCTATTTAATGGAAAGATACAATATTGAAAGTTACATAGTTCTTTTAGAGAGAAAGGGGGATATTTCAATACTAAAAGCGTATTATAACAAATATATCTATAGATATTTGCTCTACTTCTCTTTAATATTCTTCTTTTTCACCGGTATTTTTAATATGATCATCTATTTAATCATCAGATAAACACAAGGAGATCTACAACAATGACTATAACAAGATTGATAAACTTATCGATTGCTTCCATTATTCTCTTCTCTATATTTCTGACGAGTCAGATATCTGCCAAAGAGATCCAATATGATCTATATGAATTGATTGAGCTAGGATTACAGCAATCAATCCCTTTTCAAACAGAAATGCTACAAAATAAGAACATCTATTCTTCCTTATTATCAACTTATTTGGATTTTTTACCAAACGCTTCTGTCAGTGCGAGCCGAAGTTTAATTGATGATCAACCTAAAAGTGCTGGTTTTTATCTCTCCAAGAGCATCTCTCTTAATGAACCAACATATTTTAATTGGCGCCGAGCAAATATTGATTGGCAGAATGCCCGCTTAGATATTGAAGAGAATCGTAAAAGTACCGTTTTCGAGATCTTCAGCAGATATATCAGAGTACTGGAAGCAGTCAAACGAGTAGAAATACAGAGAACTAATCTGGAAATTCAGGAAAAGATCTATGAGCAGGTTGAGCTGTTATTTAACCAACAACAGCGAGCACTGATAGACCTGAAACAGAGCGAAATAGCTTTAATCAATGCCCAAATATCATTAGAAAACGCTGATATTCAGTATCGACAAGCTCGAGAAAATCTCTTTCTCTATCTTAACATCGAAGATCTGGGTTATGATCTGAGTGAACCGATCTTGAGCATAACAGAAGTGGAATATGAATACGAGTCTCCAGTAGCTCTAATTCAGGCAGAGAATAACCTAAGAAAAAGCTCTATTTCACTCTGGCAGACACGATTAGACTTTCTACCATCTTTAAGTATCTCATACAGTTATAATTATAGTTACCCAGGATTACCATATTCAGACGATCTTTTTGCTTTTGATAAGTATCGGGATTCATACACCCTTTTTCTTAATGCTTCATATTCTCTCTTCAATCAACTGCAACATAGGCAGGTCTATTATCGCAATCAAAGAAATCTCAGAATACAGGAGATGCAGTATGATTATCTCTCTAATAGTAAAGAACGCCAATTCGGACAATTGATGAGAGAATGGGAAAATGAGAACAAAATATACGGTTTATCTGAACGAAGATATGAACTCGCTTTAGATAATCTTGATATGGCGCAGGAGATGTTCAATCTTGGAATAATGAGTCTTTTAGAACTTGATCAGGTCACTAGTGACTATCTGGAAGCAGAAATAGATTTGAGTTCTCGTTATTATCAATTATTGATCAAGCAGGAAGAGATAAATCTCTTTTTATCTCGTAGAATCCTTGACAGATGGTGATGAATTTATTGATGGTTATATATTAAATCTTGAGGATTTCAAATGAAAAAATTCTTGATCATTATTGGGATTATTATCATAATTATTGTCATTATTAGCTTTGCTTTCAGAGGGAAACAGACCGGCGAACATCAACAAACGGTTCGTTCTGTAGAAGTTAGAAAAGGGTCTATTAGTGTAGTTCTGGAAGAGACAGGTGAAATTCAACCTATACGCGAAATCGATATTAAGTCGAGAATCAGTGGGAAAGTTATCAAGTTTTTTGTTGATGAAGGTGACTTTGTTAATAATGGGGACATCATAGCTGAGATTGAACCCGATTTTAATCAGGCCAACCAAATTGCCAATATTAGAAACAATCTTCATCTATCCAGAATCAGATTAGATAATGCTCAAAAGGATTATGATCGTAAACAGACTCTCTTTGAAAGACAATTTATTGCCAAAGATGAAGTTGATAATGCTCTTGATGATCTAGAAACAGCCACTATAAATTATCAAAGTGCATTACAGCAATTTGAACTCATTCAAGAGATAGATACTGAAGGTAACGTCTCCCGCATTTTCTCTACTGCTTCCGGTACCGTTATCCAGAAGATGGTAGAGGAGGGAGAGATGGTCATATCTAGTACAAGTTCTTTCTCTGACGGTACAGTTATCGTTAAGCTTGCCGATCTCAATCAAATGGTAGTTAACTCCTTCATCAATGAAGTGGATATCGCCAAAGTATATCTCACCCAACAGGCCAGAATACAAGTAGATGCCTTCCCGTATGAAACCTTTACAGGGGTAGTATCGAAGATTGGAGCTATGGCTGTTACACGAAATAATGTTAAGGTATTTCCTATAGAAATCCGAATCATTGAAAGGGAAACCCCACTAATGCCCGGTATGACTGCTAATGTCACAATTTTTGGAGAAACCAAAGAAGATATAATTGTTATTCCCATCAGAGCGATTTTTAGTGATGAAGAGGGACAGGATATAGTTTATAAGGTAGTTAATGATTCCATTTCAACTGGTACTTTGATAAAAACAGGAATAAACGATTTTCAACAGGTTGAAATAATAGAGGGCTTGGCAGAAGGGGAAAAAGTATCATTAATTGAACCTTCTGCTACTGGGCAACAACAACGCCCAGCATTTATTGTACATTAAACCCGGGAGGTTAATATGAAGAGACGAAGTTATTTACTACTTATTGCATTATCAATCTTGATTGCTTTCTCGCTGATGAGTTGTGCTCGCAAGATGAGTGATGCAGATTATGAAAAAATCTCAGAGGATTATACTGAAGAATTTTTTCAAAGAATGATGGCTCGAGAAACAACAGAAATGGATCTTGAGCAAGAGGACTATGCTTACTTACTACTTGATGAAGTAGCACAGAGATCCGGTTATGACGCTGATACGTATTTAAAAAAGGCAGAAGAGTTAGGAGAAGATTGGGACGATATTTACGATAGAATCGATGCCCGTATAAATCAGGAGTACCAAAGAATGCTCCAACAAATGGAAGAAGAAGATATTACTGAAGAGTTAGAAAAGTAGTCTTTTTTATTTCAAAACATAATTTTTTACTCTAAACCTTTTTCGAGTTAGAGAACTATACAATTGATATAGATACTAAAGGAGTAACTAAAATGCGGAAGTTATTATTTATCGTAGTTGTAATGATTGCAGTATGGAGTTTAAATGCCGAAGAAAATGTGATGCAAAAGTTTATGGAATTCAATCAGGAAAGAACAGAAGAGAGCATGATCAATGCAATCAACTATTATCATTCTCAGCTGGAATTAGATCCTGAGAATTACCAAATTCCACTGCTACTTTCCTACATACACTATCTGGAATTGAATAAATACATTATGTTTTTGCATGATAATATTGATTCTTTGGCATTAGGTACAAAATTCCAATTTGCCAACCTCCTGCTCAGTTTAAATCAATACGAACAGAGCATTGAGATCTATAGCATAATCAACGATGATGCTCCTCAATGGTCTTGTCCATGGCGACATAAAGGTGAAGCTTATTTCTATGCTGATAATCTGAAAGAGGCGGAAATTGCCCTCAGAAATGCTATAGAAACGCGAATAGAACACTATGACGCTTATGTCTGGTTGGCTCTTGTCCAAAAGAAGATGGAAAGATATACCGATGCTCTGGAAACGTTAAAGATCGGACTTTCATATTACGGTAAAGATATTGAAGATCCGGATGTAGAGCTTGATTCTCTCGATGTTAAATTTCTTCTGCTTGAGCTTTATGAAAAGAACCAGAGAATAGAAGAGTATGAGACGATTAGACAAGAATTGCTGCAAAAAGCACCCGGTGATCCGCGCTGGGAAGGTGTTAAAGAACTCGGAGCTATACATTGATTCTAACTCAGGGATAACAGACAAGATTAATTATTTCTGTTGTTTTTGCATAAAAAGTACAACTAAGCCCTAATACTCGACTTATACATTGATAATCTTTTTGTTTGAAAAGAAACTTCAACTTTATTTGCTCGTTCTTTCTAAGAAATAGAGGTGAATTTTGACTTGAATTATGTAAATGATTAGATAAAAAAATAGAGAGGATGTAATGAAATTTTGGAACATTTTTTTGATAACATTGTTTGTGTTATCTCTATTCAGTATTAACCAAATAAGTAGCACGGAAAGAATGGTAATTCGTTTTCTGGAACCCGACCAGGAGTTAGTCAACTATTGTTTAAAAGAAGAATATG
This sequence comes from Candidatus Cloacimonadota bacterium, assembly GCA_019429305.1. NCBI lineage: Bacteria > Pseudomonadati > Candidatus Cloacimonadota > Candidatus Cloacimonadota bacterium. The sequence goes on along the minus strand of JAHYIR010000014.1, from coordinate 200 downwards.
ATATTTCTTCATATCGACCTGGTGAGTATCTTGATTTGGTAGTTAGTGGAGACCAGTTACAATATTTTCAGAACTTGGGGTATGAACCAATCATAACTCAGACTGAAGATCGTCTGAAGAATAATCTCCAATTGCGAGATACCCGTATTGACGGTTACCGAACTTATAATGATGTACTGGATGAGATCCAAACTCTTGCT
>JAHYIR010000013.1 GCA_019429305.1 Candidatus Cloacimonadota bacterium | reverse complement strand
AGCAGTATTTTCTAAAATATCACCTTCTCTCGTCATCAAGCGTCTTAGATCTCCGTCTGTAATGATACCAACCAGAAAACCCTGACTGTCAACGACATTAGTACAACCAAGCCCTTTCTGAGTCATTGTCAAAATAACCTGTTTCATTTTCTCAGTATTCAATACGATGGGGTTCTCATCTCCGGAATGCATCAAGTCCTTAACCGTCAGTAATAGTTTTTTCCCAATCGTACCACCGGGATGAAAGCGGGCGAAGTCTTGTATCTGAAAGTCTCTTTTCTTGAGTAAGGCAACAGCTAAAGCGTCTCCAATTGCTAAAGCTACGGTAGTACTGACAGTCGGGATCAGGTTAAATGGCTCATATCCCTCAGGTATGGAAGAATTCAACACAACATCAGCATTCTTTGCTAATTGCGAATCAGGATTTCCTGTAATAGCAATAATAGGGATCTTGAGAAATTTAATATATGGTATGATAGAGATCAATTCCTGAGTATTCCCGCTGTAAGATACTGCTAAAACCACATCATTCTTATTAAGAATACCCAGATCACCATGTATCCCTTCGGCTGCATGGAGAAAGATCGATGTTGATCCGGTACTGGCTAATGTTGCAGATATTTTCCTCCCAATAAGACCGGTTTTCCCCATACCGGTAACTACGGTCTTGCCCTGGCAATTATATATCAGATCAACAGCTTGCTCTATTTCACTACCTAAACGTTCCGCTGCTTTGATTACTGCATCAGCAGCTAGCTTCATCTCTTTTCTTATTTCCCCGATTATATCTTCCATCTCAACCCCTTATTCTTCCACAGATTCACACAGATTAAAAATCAATTTGCACTGATTTAAATTCAAATCACTAACCTTTTATGCTGTAAGCTTGTTGTACCAAAATTTACTAACAAACCTAGTTTCATATCAGTAGCTTTTAAATAATTGAGAACCTGAGCAATATGCTGATTTGCTAATTGCTCCACTGCTTTAATTTCCAAGATTATCTTGTCATAGCAGATAAAATCAGCAATATATCTTCTGTTCAGAACGGTATCTTTGTAATTAACGATCAATTGTTTTTCTTTTTCAAACGGTATATTCTTTCGTGACATTTCTACAACCAATGCTTCTTGATATACTTGTTCATGGAAACCGCATCCGAGTTCTTTATGTACTTCGAGACAACAACCAATAATTTCATAAGTATAATTCTCAAATAAATACTTCTTGTTTTTATCTGTGTCCATCAGTTTAATAATCTGTGTTTATCAGTGGATTTTTTCGTGGATAATTTTTTACCCCATTTCATTGCGTAGTTCTGTTATTGCTTCATCGAAGGTATAACTTCCGATATCACCTTCCCGGTGTTTACGAAGAGATAGAGTATTATTATCCTCTTCTCTCTGTCCGATAATGACCATGAAGGGGATCTTCTTCAACTCAGCATCACGGATCTTATAACCGACCTTTTCACTTCTAAAATCAACTTTAGCTCTGAAACCCTGTCGAACTATTTTCTCACATATACGGGCAGCATATCTTTCGTAAGATTCCGATACCGGAACAATAATTATCTGTACTGGTGCCAACCAGAAGGGGAAATTTCCAGCATGATACTCAATCAGAGTACCGAAGAAGCGTTCCATTGAGCCAAGAAGAGCACGATGGATCATATAGGGTCGGTGAGCTTTATTGTCGGCTCCGATATATTCCATATCAAATCTTTCCGGCAGATTAAAGTCGAATTGAATGGTTGTGCATTGCCAAGAACGATTCAAAGCATCTCTGATCTTGATATCTATTTTCGGACCGTAAAAAGCACCACCACCTTCATCCATCTGATATTCGAGATTCTGGTTTTCCAACCCTTTCTTCAATGCTGCAGCTGCCTCATCCCACATCTTCTCATCACCGACAAATTTTTCCGGTTTAGTAGCTAAATACAGTTCGAAGGTTTGAAATCCGAACTTGCGGAGTATCGATAAGGAAAAGGTGATAAGTTTATCAACTTCTTCATCGAGCTGTTCCGGGGTGCAGATGATATGAGCATCATCTTGAGTAAAGCCGCGTACTCTCATTAGTCCGTGCAGAACTCCTGATCTTTCGTAACGGTAAACAGTGCCCATCTCCGCATAACGCAGTGGTAATTCCCTATAGCTTCTTTTATCTGTTTTATAGATCGTAATATGAAAAGGACAATTCATCGGTTTCAGATAATACATTTGTCCTTCGACCTCGATAGGTGCATACATACTTTCGTTATAGAAATCTAAATGACCACTGGTTTTCCATAATTCTGCTTTTCCGATATGGGGTGTATTAACTACCTGATACCCTGCTTCAAAGTGTTGTTGCTTCCAGTAATCTTCAATTAAGGAACGGATCATAGCACCATTAGGATGCCATAAAACCAGTCCCGGTCCAATATCATCACTGATCGAAAAGAGATCCAACTCTTTTCCTAATTTACGATGATCTCGTTTTTTGCGTTCTTCCAGATCGTCTAAATAATCTTTCAATTCTTTTTTAGAAGGGAAGCTGATCCCGTATATCCTGACCAGCATCTTATTATTCTCATCACCGCGCCAGTAAGCACCTGAGGTTTTAAGCAATTTCACTGCTTTGATCTTTCCGGTGTGGGGAAGATGTGGTCCTCGGCAAAGATCAATAAAATCTCCCTGAGTATAGACAGAAATTGTTTCATCTTTAGGTAACTCTTCAATGATCTCTATCTTATAAGTTTCGCCCATCTTCTTGAATTGACTGATCGCCTGTTTTCTGGTTAGTTCTTCTCGTTGGTAGGGAAGACGCTCTTTCATTAACTCTTCCATTCTCTGTTCAATTTTTTGTAGATCCTCGTCAGTAAAGGGTGAATCTTTGTCGAAATCATAATAAAAACCCTCTTCTATCGCCGGACCTATTGTAACTTTAACATCTGGAAAGAGCTGTTTTACTGCCTGTGCCATCAGATGAGCAGTGCTGTGCCAGTAGATCTCTTTTCCCTGCGGAGTATCGAAAGTATGAAAAATGATCTCTCCACTCTCTTCAATCAATCTATTGGTATCATAAAGTTTACCGTTGATCTCTACTGCTAATAATCTGATTACCAGTTCTTTATCAAAATCCTTCGCTAATTCTTCTGCAAGAACCCCTTTCGGATATTCTTTCATTTTGCCGTTAGGCAAAGTTATCTTTATCTTCATTCTCAAATCCTCTATCTACTTTTCTCTGTATCATAATTATTGTCATCCTGAGTGATCTGATCACTTTTTTTGTGGTCAGATTGTATCGAACCGAGGAAATTGCTTCTTCGTGGCTGCTTCCGAGCTCGACGAAGTCAACACATTCGTTGGCTTCGTGGCTGCTTCCGAGCTCGACGAAGTCAACAAAGGGCTGACAAGTTTCTACAACATAACGTCGCTGTTATGTTTATTCTGTTCCCAATTCAAATGGACTCTTAACCTCTTTCCTCTCGATCATCTGTGTCAAGCGGTCGGCAGCACTCTGTAAAGCTTCTCGCGCTCCGATTCGCTGCCTTAAGACCCTTTCCAACACTTGTTCTTCTAAATGACGACGGATCTCGAACCATTCGGCTATCGGTGGTTCGAAAGTTGCATAAGCTAACTGGTCATAAACCTCTGCCATTTCAGGATTAGAATACAATCTGTTTTGTAATATCGATACTTCAAAAGCACTCTTTCGCACCGGCATATAATAAGTCATATACGACCAGCGAGCAGTCTGTTCAGTATCCGTAAACCATTTAATAAATGTCCAAGCTGCACGGTGTCTTTTCTCGTCTTTAGTATCAAAAATACAGATATTCGTACCACTGATAACACTTCTGTTTGTTTCGTCAATCGGAAGGGCTGCAATACCTAAGAAAAAATCTATCCCCGCTCGCTTCATATAAACGGCAGAAACACTCGAACCCTCTACCATCGCTACTTTACTCGCCAATAAGTCATTTTGCCATTCAAATCCGGCAGATAGATAAGCTGTACCATCTACATTTAATAATGTGTTTAGATGTTCTAAAGCTTTAACGCCCGGTTCTAAATGAAATAATGGTCTCCGATAATCGGGAGTCATTAACTCTCCACCGGCTTGTAAGAGTAAATTCTCAAACATCCAGACACTTGTGGAGAAAGTTGTACCATATTGGTCGATCTGTCCGTTACCTGTTAGATCAATAGTGGTTTTACGGCAGTATTCCCTAAATTCTTCCCAAGTGCGGGGTGGTCTGTTAGGATCTAAACCGGTTCTGAAAAAAATGTCTTTGTTATAATAGAGAACCCTGACACTCTTGTTGAAGGGAAATGACCAGAGTTTGCCATCCATTGTGCTGCTATCAATAAATACCTGATAAATATCGGCAAAATCTTCTTCGCCAAAATCTTCATCTTCTTCGATAAGTTTGTCGAAAGGAACCAAAACACCACCGGCTACTAACCCTGCTGTCCATGATTCAAAAACCTGGGCAATATCCGGTTGAGTACCTGCCTGGATAGATGCCATCAATTTCTGTGACAATGCTGTATAATTACCCATTGAAATGGCATTGATATGTATATCCGGATGGGCTGCATTGAATTCTCTGATCAATTCATTCAGAGCATCTCCCAACGGTCCGCCCAAAGCATGCCAGAATTCAAGCTGCTCTGCTCGTTCCCGCTGTCCGCATCCAAAGAGAAATATCGTCAGAAGTAGGACTGTGTAAACGATATAACGCATTTGTTACCTCCTCTTCTTTATAATAGGCAAACTAAAAACTGAGTATCTGGCGTCAATGATTTTTTAATTCTTCGTTTGTATTAACAACCTGACAATAAATGGTTTGTATCAGTGATATATTCCCCTTTTTACCTCTATCTAACCCTTAGGGAGTCCTATAGTCGGCACCCATCCGACTATAGGGCTCCCTAAGGGTAACTGAAAGGAAATCCTTGTAGTAAGAATAATCTCAGATTTAACTATTTAGTTTTATTTGATACCCCTAAATGTTTTTTACTATAATTGATAAAATTAGTTGAGTACATTATGTGCTACATACTGCTTACCCAGTGGTTATATTTGTTTTGCTTTGAAGAGAACTGAAGTAACGAATTCAATCAAGAATCCATAAATGATACCCATTACTAAGGTTGCCATGAACATTGACATTTGTGTAAATCCTTCTACATCAGCCAACATTCCGCCAAAAGCAGCAGGAATACCAACAATTAAACCCATTACCGGCCCATTAATCGCCCAATGGATACGGAGGGCACTGATACCTATAACGAATCCGATCAAGATCCTTCCGGTAAGTATGTTCAGAAAGAGGGGAAGTGATAAAGTACCCCCGGTAGATGCAAATCCGACGCAGATCAATCCGCTTACGACACCCATAAGAGTTGCAATAAGAATTCTTTTAAAACTTGTCATAATAAACCTCCAGATAAGTACTATGAGTTTTTGCTAACTAAATTATGTCAAGGATCTAATCTCACCCGCCACCCAAAGGAGCAGAGCTCCATCACCTGAGGTTGAAACCTCAGGCTATATTGTTTAACCCTTCAATACATTCTGCATCAAAATGAAACGCTGCCTTGAATGGGGCTTACTATTTTGATGCAGAACACTCAGGTTGACAATAATAGTATAACATGAACAGAGAGTATGACCCCACGGAGGCACAGAGGCACGGAGAAAAGATTGAGATGTACCAGAGGAAGGAGAAGCAAGTCCATTGGGAGTATAGCAAGAAGGATGTATAGTTTTTATGCGTAAGGTGTTAGGTTTTAGGTTCCTTCGGAAGTATAGCAAGAAGCAGATAATTTTCATGCGCCAAATGGGGTGAAGTTGCATTGTTCAGCAGCCATCTTTCATTTTCGATTGACAGAAAATCGTTTAGTTTTAATTGGAAAGGAAATGTGAGTTGGTAATAAATATGATAGCGATAATACTCTTCATAATCGGGTTTGTGTTGTTGGTTAAAGGGGCTGATCTGTTGGTAGATGGCTCTTATTTTATTGCCCGTCATCTCAAGGTTTCAGAACTGGCTATTGGTTTGACAGTAGTAGCTTTTGGAACATCGCTACCGGAATTAGTAGTCAATCTCTCTGCCAGCTTTCGAGGAGCAGCAGATCTTGCTATTGGCAACGTATTCGGCAGCAATATAGCCAATGTCTTTTTGATCTTGGGTGTAAGCGCTATCATTTGTCCACTACCGTTACAAAAGAAAACAATCGTCTCAGAAATACCTTTCACTCTTATAGCAGCACTTCTGGTTGGTTTCCTTGCTAATGCGGCTCTCTTTATGGATGAGAAAGCTATGATCCTGAGCCGTTGGGATGGCTTGATCTTGATCTTCTTTTTTGGATTGTATCTCGTCTATATAATGAAAACTTCAAAAGAGAATCAGGAGATAATCTACAAAAAAGAGGTCGGATCTTTAAGTGTGAAAAAATCGATCATCTATATTATAGTTGGTATTATCGGGCTTTTTCTTGGTGGTAAGTGGATAGTAGATGGTGCTATTTATATGGCTCAGATGTTTAAGTTGAGTGAAGGTTTTATAGGATTAACGGTAGTTGCTATCGGAACATCACTCCCGGAGTTAGTTACCTCCGTTACTGCTGCAAAAAAAGGGAATATCGATATTGCAGTAGGTAATGTTATCGGCTCTAACATTTTCAATCTATTGTGGGTCCTGGCGATCAGTTCCATTATTAAACCTCTACCATTTTCAGGGATAAATAACATAGATATCATAATTATGGTCTTCTCCTGCACATTGATAATTTTTGCCATGGCTACCGGTGTAAGAAATGCCATCGATCGTAAGAACGGAATTTTCTTCCTATTTGTCTATGCTATTTATCTTGTATATATTTTTTATCGAGGATAATGTTAAATTATATTAGATACTTCTTGATCATGGGGTGATTTTGTGATTGTAAAACATACAATAGCGGTCGGTTTAAGTGGTGGAATTGATTCAGCTATGACCTGCTATATATTAAAAGAAAGGGGACACAATTTAATTGGTTTAACGATGTCTACATGGGACGAAACATATACTTCCCAAAAAGCTGTACAGAGCGGTTGCTTCGGACCGGGTGAAAAGGAAGATATCGAATCTGCTCAGAAGATATGCGAACTACTTGATATACCTCACTATGTGATAGATCTCAAAACAGAGTATAAGAAAACAGTGCTCGATTACTTCCGTAGAGTATATCTATCAGGAAGGACTCCTAATCCCTGCGTTTTATGCAATAGAGAAATAAAATTCGGGATCTTACCAATTAAAGCAAAGGAACTGGGATTGAATTTTGATCACTTTGCTACCGGGCATTATGCCAGAATAATCAAAAAATCGAACACTTACTATCTGATCAAAGGAATCGACGAAACGAAAGATCAGTCATACTTTCTCTGCAGATTAACCCAAGATCATTTAGCATCTACTATATTACCTTTAGGTAATTATTACAAAAGCGATGTGAAAGATATGGCTCGGGAAACTGGTTTAAACCATTTAGTACAACGTAAAGAGAGCCAAGATTTCATTGAAACGGAAGACTATGGCTTTATCTTTGGTAAAGAGGGAAGTAAACCGGGTAAGATAATTGACGAAGATGGAAAAGTATTAGGTCAACATCGTGGTTTGATCTATTATACAGTGGGGCAGAGGAAAGGGCTGAATATCTCCGGCTTACCGGAACCTTATTATGTACTCGGGATAGATGCCTGTAAAAATGTTGTTATCGTCGGAACTAAGAACAAGTTATATCATAGTGAATTGATCGCTACTGATGTACTCTGGTCTGACGGGATCGAAAGAAAAGAAAACCTCAAACTGGAAGCTAAGATCAGATTGCAACATAAAGCTGCAAGATGTGAAGTAATGCCATTGGAAGATAACAGCTATCACGTTGTGTTTGAAAGACCTCAGTTATCAATAACACCCGGTCAGATCATAGCTTTCTATGATGATGATATCGTTCTCGGTGGCGGTATAATTGATAGAGTTAATTCATAGATTATATGACAATTAGTTTTAATAATATAAAGTAATACTTAAGATAATAAGGTCTATCGTATTGAATAAGAAAGAAATAATATCGTTATTATCTATCGATAATGAAGCTGAATTGCAGCAGTTATTTGACAAAGCTTATGCCACTAAACTACAATATGTGGGGAAGAAGGTATATTTTCGGGGCATTATCGAGATTAGTAATATCTGCATCAAAAATTGTTATTACTGTGGTATAAGACGAGATAACAGGGAACTGGAAAGATATGAGATGGACTCTGAAGAGGTCATTGAAGCAGCACTCTGGGCTTATGATCAGCGCTACGGATCGATCGTAATTCAATCAGGAGAGAGAGAAGATAGTAGATTCATAGAGAAGATCACCAAGATCCTGAGAGAATTGAAATCAAGAACATCGGGGAGATTAGGGATAACTCTCTCTTTAGGAGAACAGAAAAAAGAAGTGTATAAAGAATGGTTTGATGCCGGAGCACATCGCTATCTGCTAAGAGTAGAAACAACAAATGAGGAGCTATATAAAAAATGTCATCCTGCAGATCATTCGTTAGAACAGAGGATAACCTGCTTAGAAGCATTAAAAGAGCTTGGTTATCAAGTAGGTACAGGTGTTTTGATAGGTCTGCCTGATCAGACTTTAGAGGATTTAGCAGAGGATATACTCTTCTTCCATAAACATGATATTGATATGATAGGGATGGGACCTTATATTGTCCATAATAACACACCTTTCAATCGATTTAAGACTACTACGGATAATGAACGAAATCTTCAACTGGCATTAAAAATGATCGCAGTAACCCGGATCTTTTTACGAAATGTCAATATTGCTTCTACAACAGCATTACAGGCGATAAGTCCGGTAGGGAGAGAGTTGGGGTTGAAGGCGGGAGCCAATATTATAATGCCTGTGATAACAGATATAAAGTACCGTTTACAGTATCTTCTCTATGAAGGCAAACCATGCTTAGACGAGAATGCTGATCAATGCCGTGATTGTTTAGAAAACAGGATCAGATCGATCGAAGAAGAGATCGGCTATAATGAATGGGGAGATTCCCATCATTTTATGGAGAGAAAAGATAGAGAATAATTTTACTTATTAATGATCACTTTTATCTAAGCCGTCTTTTACCATTTTAGCTGTTTTTTCTCCTATTCCTTTTACTTCCATTACCTCTTGTTCTGAAGCTTTTTTGATATTTTCTACCGAGCCGAAGTGCTTTAACAAGAGGAACTTCTTGTCTTTTCCGATTCCCTTGATCTGATCCAGATCACTTTGAATAGTTCTTTGTGATCTCTTTTTACGATGATAGTTGATAGCAAACCGATGTGCTTCATCTCTGATCGTGACTAAAAGTCTTAAAGCCGAAGAAGAGCGTGGTAAAAAGATGGGTTCTGACTTATGAGGGAGATAAATCTCTTCTAATCTTTTGGCTAAGGAAATCATTGCTATTTCAGTGTATTCTTTCAATTCAGCTAAAGCAGCATTGAGTTGACCTTTACCACCATCAATAATGATCAGATCGGGTCTGTTTTCATCAGTCATCTTTTTAAGATAGCGAGAGAGAGTTTCTCTGATAGCAGCATAATCATCTTGTCCTTGTAAAGAAGCGATCCGGAAATGACGATACTCTCTTTTTAACGGTTTACCGTTCTCGAAGTAAACGATGGAAGAGACAGTATCACTTCCTTGAATTGTGGAGATATCCAGACAGATCATTTTTCTGGGAAGTTTCGACAGCCCTAATTTTTCTTTTAACTCTTGAATTGGAAACACAGTTCTGCTGGCTTTTCGTAAATGGCTAAGCTTGATAGTCTCCATAAAATTAAAGGCATTCTTTTGAGCTATAGCTATCAATTGCCGATTATCTCCTCTCTGAGGGATGTGTAGTCTGTTATGTAACCAGCGGTTGAGACTCTCATAATCTTGCGGTTCTTCTGAAAGAAGGATCTTGTGGGGAAGAGTGTTCATTTTATCAGCATAATATTGGTTAATAAAAGCAGCCAGGATCTCAGCAGAAGAAGCATCTTCGGCATTTTCCAGTCGGTAGTTCTCTTTGTTGAGTAATTTTCCACTAAGTATCTTAAGCACCGTAACAACAGCCAGTTTTTCTTCTTTATATGGGGTTATAACATCACGATTCTCTTCATCATGAAAAAATATATGTTGAGACTTTTGTAACTTTTCAAACATACTGATCTGATCTCTAATTCGGGCTGCCTTTTCGAATTGCATTTTTGAACTCAGTTCTATCATTTCCTGGTGAAGTGAGTTAATGATCTCTCTATTCTTACCCTGCAGAAAGGAGATCACATAGTCGATCAATTTGCCATATTCTGCCTGACTGATCTTTCCAATGCAGGGGGCAGAACACTTGCCTAACTGATAATTTAGACAAGGTTTCTGATATATAGGTTCACCGGCTGGAATATTTCTCTTACAGGTGCGAAGTGGCATCAACCATTCTATAGTTCTCAGGGTTCTTCTGACAGCTGTAGCATCCGAATATGGACCGAAGTATTTTGATCCGTCTTTAGCTCTTTCTCGATCTAACATTACTCTGGGAAATGGTTCATGAAGAGTTATTTTGATAAAGGGGTATTGTTTATCGTCTTTTAAAGAGACATTGTATCTGGGACGATATTTTTTGATCAAATTTGCTTCTAAGAGAAAAGCTTCTTGCTCAGAGGGAGTAATAATGTATTCGAGATCAGTGATCTGACTTACCATCTGTGTTATCTTTGTCTGATAACTATCTTCATCACTAACCTTACCGGAGAAATAAGAGCGGATTCTGTTTTTTAAGTTAAGAGCTTTTCCAACATAGATCACTTCTCCTTTCTGATCCTTCATCAGATAAACTCCTGGAGAAGAGGGGAGAAGATTAAGTTTCTCTTTTAAGTGCGACGTGATCTTTTCCATAAAAGCTCTTTAATATTGCCGATATATTCGACTTTCAAGAGATAAGTGCCTAGATAGTAAACAATGGAACAGGCGATTAAATAGAGAGTTATCTTTAACAGTAGTTCTGTTGTTTTGATCACTACAAAATATTGTGAGGTCAGATGTATTAATAAAAACAATATCAAACTCATAAAAACTATCTTAACAATGTTATGATTAAGCTTCTTGATTGAGATCTCGGGTAGTTTTTTCTTAAGAATTGTTATTAAGATAAAGTAGTGAACCATCGATGAAATAGAAGAAGCTAAAGCCAGACCACCATGTGCTAAAAACTGCATAAGAATAACATTCAGGATTATATTCAATAGAACAATAAAAGCAGAGATCTTTACAGGAGTTTTCGTGTCCTTATTGGCATAATATATGGGGATAATTGTTCTGGTTAGACTAAAAAATACAAGTCCAACAGAGTAGAAAAGTAAAGCCCAATAGGTCATGTTAAGAGCATATAGGTCAAAAGCACCACGCATAAAAAGTAAGCGAATAATATCCTTACCTAAACCAAGAAAGATCATTGTTATAGGCAACATCAAATATATAAGAGTAACTATGCTGAAGCGGAGACTCTCCGATAAGTTCTTCCAGTCTTTGTTAGCTGTATATCGGGAGAACATAGGTAACACAGCAGAACTAGCCGAGATCCCGATTATCCCTAAAGGAAGCTGCATTAATCTATTCCCGTATTGTAAGGCAGCTATACTCCCCGAAACCAAGAAAGAAGCCAGGATCAGATCTACTGCCAGGTTGATCTCTCTGATAGCTAAACCGATCACACCCGGAATGAAACGCCGCCAGAGTTCACTGATCGCCTGACCTTTCATGTTGAGATTGATCTTTATATGATAACCGATCTTCTTTAATAGTGGAAGATTGATTATTGTCTGGAGTACTCCTCCAAAGAGGACACCTAATGCTAAAATGGTTACCTTTTCTTCTACATCTGCTTGCTGAACGAGTGAGAAGACAACTAAGAAAAGGATCATACCGATATTGAGAAAAGCAGAAGAGAGACCCGGTATGAAGAAATAATCATGCGAATTCAAAATTGAGATCAGAGTAGAGGATAGACCAATAAGAAAGAGATAGGGAAACATAATTCTGGTCAACTTGACGGTTAACAGATAACTCTGTTCATCGAAACCGGGAGCTAATAATCTGGCTATAATGGGAGCAAATATTATCCCGATAAAAGTTAATATTGTCAGAAAAAGAGTCAATAACGACAATATATTTAGAGCAAAGCTAATCTGTTCTTTTCGCCCTCTTTTTATCTCGATCTCATTATAGATTGGTATAAATGCAGCGGATAAAGCTCCTTCACCAAAGAGTTTACGGAGAAGATTTGGTATCTGATATCCGACCTGAAAAGCATCAGCTACGTAAGAAGCACCAAAGAAACCGGCAAAGATGATGTCACGTGCTAAGCCAAAAAAACGGCTTATTAAAACAGCAACCGACATAGAGCCGATATTTTTAGCAAGTATCTTGTTACCCATAAGTACTCGTTAACTTTTCAATTGTAATCAAAAAGTATCAATCATCGAAAAAGATCTAGACGGTCAGTTTAGATCTCGATATTATCTATTAATCTGGTACTATCAAAGAAGACTGCTAAGGCAATGCGTGAACCTTTTGATAAATGATCAATTTGCTGCAAGGTCTTACTGTTAAAAGCTTCAATGTAATCTATTTTCCCACCCTTGCTTTCTATCATGATCTTCATCTCTCTGATCACTTCTTTGACATCTGTTATCCCCCTGTGGAATATTTCTTTGGCATGTTTAAGCGATTGAAAGATAGAAGCGGCATTCTTTCTTGTTTCTGAAGATAGATAGCTATTTCGTGAACTCATGGCTAAACCATCTGCCTCTCTGACAGTAGGGCAGCGGATGATTCTGACTTGTAGATCAAGATCAGATATCATCTTCTCTAAGATGACAACCTGCTGATAGTCCTTTTCTCCCATGAACATCAGGTCAGGAATAACAATATTTAGTAGTTTTAACACTATCGTAGCTACACCTCTGAAGTGATCTAACCTGCTCTTTCCGCAGAGCTTATCCTCCAATTCTGTAACGTGTACCCATGTTTTATGATCAGGATCATACATTTGATCATCTTGAGGTATAAAAACATAATCGGCATTAAGATTTTCTAAGAGTTTGAGATCGTGATCAATACTTCGTGGGTAACGCGATAGATCTTCACCTTGTGAGAACTGAGCCGGATTAACATAGATGCTGACAATTACGATATCAGACATCTCTTTTGCTTTTTGTACGAGACTGAGATGTCCTTTATGAAGATAACCCATTGTGGGTACAAATCCAATGATGTTATTTTTTTTTCGGAGATGAGATGTTAGCTCTCTCATCTCCGCTTTATTATCTATTATTGGCGCTCCATGTTTTGTCACAGAATCTTCTCGACTTTGTTATCCTTATCCATAATCAAGATCTTAGGTTTATGATTATCAATATCTTTATCGTCAATCATTCCAAAGGTAGCAATAATGATCTGGTCTCCCGGATAGGCAAGGCGTGCTGCCGCACCATTAACCCCGATCATTCCGCTTCCTCTTTCACCTTCGATAGCATAAGTTGCAAATCTTTGTCCGTTACTCATATTATAGACTTCTATTCTCTCATAAGGTTTTATCCCTGCTTCTTCGAGAAGATTCATATCTATCGTTAAACTACCGGAATAATCAAGTAGAGTTTTCTTTACTGTAGCTCTATGTATCTTAGCTAATAAAACTGTTCTAAGCATTAATCCTCCATGCTTTACTTTGTCTTCCAAGATTTTAGATCAGAAAGAATTGTAAACTATTTTTTGAAACTGTTTATAGAATTTATGAGTAGTTCGATATGTTAGTTAAACAAGTCTTAATCCTTTTGTAGGAAAGGGATTAAGACCAAGACCGGCAAAATCCTCTTCTTTATATTTTTCTATAGCGGCAGCTCCAATCATAGCAGCATTATCCATACAATAGGTCAGAGGTGGATAAAACAACTTAGCGGCTATTTTTTCAGTCTCTTCATGCATCAATTTACGTAATAGAGAATTTGCAGAAACTCCACCGGCGAGGACAATATAGCCAATGTTGTTTTTTTGAGCGAAACGGATAGTTTTAGTTACCAAAGGTTCTATGATCGCCATTTGTACTGAGGCGGCTATATCTGCTCTATGTTCATTAATGTACTCTAAAGACTTATCATTTAAATAGTTAAGAATTGCCGTTTTTAGACCACTGAAACTGAAATCGTAATTATCTCTCTGTTTGAATGCTCTTGGAAAATCGACAAAATTAGGATCTCCATTTTTGGCGAGATTGTCTATTATTGGACCACCCGGGTAACCTAATCCCAGAAGTTTAGCTACTTTATCAAAAGCTTCACCGGCAGCATCATCGTGTGTTCTACCGATGATATGAAAGTTCTTGAATGTAGAGAAATTTACTAATTCTGTATGACCGCCCGAGACTACCAAAGCCAGAAATGGTGGAATTAGATGGGGGTGAGCGATTTTATTAGCAAAAACATGTCCCAGCATATGATTTACAGCAATTAGTGGTTTGTTTAAGGAGTAGGCAAGACTTTTAGCGAAAGAAGTGCCTACCAGTAAACTTCCAATGAGTCCCGGATTTACTGCCACAGCTACAGCATCAATTTCAGCAAGAGTTACATTCGCTTTTGTCAGACATTCATCCGTCAGGGTCATCAGATATTTTATATGCATTCTGGAGGCAAGTTCAGGTACAACACCACCATAATGTTGATGAATATCCTGTGTGGAAACTAAGTTTGCTAAAACCTGATACTCTGAATTAATTAGAGCCACTGCAGTATCATCACAAGACGTTTCTATAGCTAAAATATTAAAGCTATTCATGACGAAAGATCTGTACTTTTTGGGGAGTATAATCTACTAATCTGATATCTTCAGGTAATAAGAATTTTATAGAAGCAAAGTCCTCAGCTTCATCCTCCGGCACATTTATAGAAGCAGTGATCATTTGAGGTCTGATAGTTTGCAATCTCTCAGCTTCTCCCTCGATGATAATAGTAACCGACTGAGGTATGATCATAGACAATCTTTCTTTGGGATATTGGATAGTAATCAAAGGGATAGTTCTCATTATAACAGAAGGAGATTCAAGAACTATTGTGACTATATCAGGTTTTATCCCGACTATACCTTCCGGTATGTCCAATTCTGCTTTAAAAGGTTCAGTATCTTTTACATCATGAGAAGCCAAAGGGAGAGTATTAATTGTTAATAATTTACTAACTACGTTACTTGGTCCGACGATCTCAACCCTGTTTGGCTGAGGAGAAGCATTTCTCTGTCTAAAAAACGTTTCGTCCGCATCAGAAAGATATCTTAGGGATACGGGAATCTGTGCAGTGACACTTCGGTTAAGCACGACAGAGATCTTTTGATTGAAATAGAAACTCAAAATACCACGAAAATGTGGTTCTTCAAAGATTAAATTCCTATCAGTCAATGTCACATCATTATACCCAATATTTAAAGGTGTAGCATCAATTTCTAAGTAATAATCTGATCTTCTAAACTTCAGGATCTCCAGCCCTTTCCCTTCTACAGTGAGTTTTATCTGATGCGGAACTATTTCAGTTACTAAATATTCGTCGGATAAATTAACAAATCTAAGAGAAACCGGAACTTCGGTTCTGTGCGTTCTAAAAAGGTTTTGAGAAAACCAGATTATCAAAACAATAACCAATACTAGAAGAGGGAAGAGGATATTTCTTGAACTCATATTTCTTTTATTTCCAATAACGAAGTTAATTATTTTGCTGGTATTTTGATTGAATCAATTCTTCTACCAGTCCATCTTCAACCAGTTGGGGTTGAGTTATATGACCCGTTTCTTTATTATCTTGGTTCCATTCTTCAACTGTCTTGATGGCATTGGGATTTCTTGCCCAAGCACGACGTGCTACTCCACCCATGACATCCCATGAGAGACCTTTCTTAATGACCTCGTCTATCCGAGTACTACCGTCCAGAACTATACCATTACCTCCATTACTGGAACGACCAATGCCCACTCCTCCACCGTTAGAGAGGACTACCAGAGTCATACCACGAGCTACATTACCGGCAAAACACTGAACTGACATATCAGCAGTAATATTACTACCATCATAGATGTTGGCTGTTTCACGATATGGAGAATCAGTACCCGAAACATCATGATGATCTCTGCCCAACATAACCGGACCAATAATTCTCTTTCTGATTAGATCATTAAATTTCAAAGCGATCCTTATTCGTCCAATTTCATCTGCATAAAGGATACGAGCTCTTGTTCCAACCACGAGTTTGTTTTCTTCTGCTGTAGCTATCCAATGATGGTTATCACGATCATTAGCGCTTCTTTCCGGATCTATACAATCGAGAGCAACCTGATCAGTAGTTCGTAAGTCTTCATCTTTACCACTTAAGCAGACCCATCTAAACGGTCCATAACCTTGATCAAAACATATAGGACCCATAATATCTTCAACATAAGAAGGCCAAATAAAACCATCGTTTGTGTCATGCTGATTTTTAGATATCTCTTTAACTCCGGCATCAAAAACCGAAGCCATAAAACTATTACCATAATCCCAAAAATATGAACCCTTATTTGTAAGATTCTTGATTGCCTGATAATGGCGATGCAAAGACTCATCTACTTTTTGTTTGAATAGATTGAGATCTTTTTTTAGTAGTTCCCGACCCTCTTCAAAAGTTAATCCTGCTGGGGTATAACCCCCTTCATAGACTGCATGACAAGAGGTTTGGTCTGAGACTAACTCTGCTTTGATGTCATTCTTATCCAAATATTCCAGTAAATCTACTACATTACCATGATAAGCAATTGATACTGGTTTTTTTGAAACTCGGTATTCATTTAGCCAATGAGCTATTTCCTCCAAGTTGGCTGAAACTTTTGATACCCACCCTTGAGAGTGTCGAGTTTCTATCCTGCTTTTGTCTACCTCAGCTATGATACCAATACCCCCGGCTATTTCTATAGCTTTCGCTTGCGCTCCGGACATACCACCTAACCCCGAGGTCACATATAGTATTCCATGTAAATCTTTATCCGCTGGAATACCCAGATACTTTCTTCCTGCATTGAGCAGAGTAATATAAGTACCGTGTACTATCCCCTGAGGTCCGATATACATCCAGCCACCCGCTGTCATTTGCCCGTAATTACTGACCCCCATAGCAGCCAGACGTTTGAAATTTTCAGGATTGTCCCATTGACCGATTATTAAACCGTTTGTCGAGATCACACGTGGTGCATTTTCAGAAGAGGGGAAAAGACCGAGAGGGTGACCGGAACTCATGACTAAAGTCTGATCATTTCTCATCTCTTGCAGATATCTCTTGGTTAAAAGATACTGCATCCAGTTCTGAAAGACCTGTCCTGTTTCACCATAAGTAACCAGTTCATAAGGGTAGAGAGCTACATCGAAATCAAGATTATTATCTATCATGACTTGTAAAGCGCGAGCTTCTAAGACACCTTGGTATTCATCAATTGGTTTGCCTTTAATATTTCCTGAAGGTCTATAGCGATAGCCATAAATTCTACCTGTGTTCATCAATTCATCAAGAAATTCAGGTGCTAAGATCTCATGATGCTCTTGAGGAATATAGCGCAGGGCATTTTTGAGGGCAATTATTGTATCTTTTACCGATAGATAAAAGCCCCGGTGGGGAGCTCTTCTGATTCCAGCTATAAAATCTTTCTTCTCAGGTAATTTGTTATCGATAGTGAAGTTGATTATGTTGTCCATATAGTTACTATCCATTTTTTTACTTGATATTCTTAAGTAATATACCCTATTCTTTCAAATTGCTCGATCTCTTTTTCGCCTTTATACAAGTACTCATCAATTTTTTCATATATCGCTTGTAGTACATCAGCAGAGATGTCCTTTTGCTTTGAGCTAATTTTCTGTTTACGAAGTATAAAGACTGTATCAATATAGGGGCATTTTACATCCGGCAATATATTGGGATCTATAGATTCACAGATTATGATGGTTCTTGATTTCCCAAGACTTTTTTTAGCTTTATCAGCATAATGTTCAATATTTATCAGATCGGTTTCATAGAGATTCTTGAAAGAATGGAATACAATCAGTGGCAGAACCACTTCATATTTTTCAAACGTCTTTTTACCAAAAATTCTGAATTGAAAGTCTATCTTTTGCGTAAGTTGCAAGAATTGGGGTGATTCTTTGAAGTCAAAACGTAGGTCTTTCTCCATCATACTGAGATTATAAGGATCAAACTGCACATTCATACTAAAGGATTGCTTACCCCATACTACTCCTTTGTTTCTAAGGATCTTCTGGTTCACAAAGATAGATTCGATATAATCATCTATGTAGCTGGATGATAAGATAGCTGAATTCTTCCTGAATCCATTTTTTGTTGAACGATTGTATTGATACTTCGGATTATCTAATTGTTGCGAGAAATTATTCATTGCGTAAGCTACTTCAGAGAAAAAATCCTTTTCCTCCGGTGACTTTGCTAAAGCTTTCTCTAACTTCCTGAGTTGCAGAGATATCTCATTCATATACATCCGGTTAACTATATTCTTCTCATCTTTCAAGATTCTGAGTAATTCATTACGATAGTACATAGGGATTCCTTATAATAATTTTTCTCATCAATATATGACAGGTGTTTTTGTCAATCATCTTTTAGGTTTATAGCTTTATGAATATTATATTACAGCTGCTCTATATTCTATTCTTCTTTCTTCAACCAAATGTATAATTTTAAAATGGCGATAATGAAGACCACTATGAAAGTGATCCGTAATACAGAGATCACTTCAGACATTGGTCTATCGGTTATCAGAAGAATGACAATAAGCAGGCAGAGTGAAGCAAAGAGAGAATAGAGTCCATTTTTTATCTTTGTTTGGATATTCTTTCTCATAATTGTGTACTCCTTATATGATATAGAAAAAGACCAATCATATTTTGTCCAGACAAAATCCAAGAAATTAACAATAACGGGTTATCACTGCAACAACAATAAACTAGTTTCCTTTTTGAGTAGCAGCACTACATTCTCTCTACCTGCTAAACTTCCTCCTCTCTTTGTCATGCCGAGAAGTCGAGGCATCTCATCACTGATTTTAGCTGAGCATACATAATTTTGCTTTATTAATTTGAGTCGGTGCTGAGATCTCTCCATTTCGCTTCGCTTCAGTCGAGATGACAAAGGAAGAGTGTTCAGTCGAGATGACAATACTTAGTTGCTGTAAAAAAGGGGGATGTGAAGTATAGTAAAAGAATGCTCTTGACATTGAATTATTGGAACAAGAACTTACTTATACAGGTGAAAGGATGAATAAAATAGTTTTTACTGATCTTGATGGTACCTTACTAAACAGTCAATGGCAATTGAGCGCAAGGAACAGAGAAACTCTCAGAAAATTAATTGATAGTGACATAATCATAGTCGTTGTAACCGGTCGTTCACTGTATTCAGCAATAAAAGTGCTCGGAGATGATTTTCCTATGGACTATCTCATCTTTTCTACCGGTGCAGGGATAATGAATTGGAAAACAAAAGAGATCATCTATAAGAAAAACATCTCTGATACTCAAGTCACTTTATGTGTTGAGACCTTCCTGTCAGAAAAGATCAACTTTATGCTGCATAGAGAGATCCCTGATAGTCATTTCTTTTACTACCATCTTGATCATCAAACACCTGAAGATTTTAACCAACGTTTGGATATCTATGCCGAATTTGCCGAACCTTTTAGCATTAACAATCATCATAGTCAGGTAGCTACTCAATTTCTTTCCATCCTAAGACCAGATAGATTTCAAACAGTCTATGATATGATCAAAGAAAGATTAGAAACCCTTTCTATTGTAAAGACAACATCACCATTAACAGGAAGATCATTATGGCTGGAGATTTATGCACCTGAAGTATCAAAAGGGAAGACAAGTAGTTTATTAGCGCAAACATTAGGCGTTTCAGTAGATAATACAATGGCGGTTGGTAATGACTATAACGATTCTGATCTGTTGGAGTGGAGTATGAACAGTTTCGTAGTTGATAATGCTCCTTGGTTTTTAAAAGATAAATATACTACGGTATCATCTAATGATCAAGACGGATTTAGTGAAGCTGTCAGTAAATGGTTAACTTAGTACTTATAGAAAACCTACAGTAATTAGATTATTCTTCTTGCCACTGATCAGCAACCATTTTGCCTTTCAGTTCGTTAACTGTTTGTAGGATAGCCCCTCCGCTAACAAAGAAAAATAGAACAGCCAGTAAAGACCATCTCTGTGATCCGGTAATTCTGGCAATTTCTCCATAAACCAAAGGACCGAAAATCGATGCTAATTTACCTGTTAAAGCATAAAAGCCAAAAAACTCAGTCATTTTTCCTGCCGGTGTAAGAAGAGCCAACATAGTACGACTACTGGATTGACTAGAGCCAATAGCAATACCGGCTAACAAGCCAACAAGATAATATTCTGTTATTGAACGGGAGAAAAAAGCTCCGATCACTACAAAAACCCAGATGATAAGAGTTATACTAATAGTCTTCTTGCACCCTATTTTATCTATTATATAGCCAAAAAATAAAGCACCAACAATAGAGGTTAATTGAGCAATGATAAAATAAACAATTAATTGCTGGGGGGTCATATTGAAACGGGTGGCACCATAAATGGCGGCAAAACTTATAACAACTATAATGCCATCATTGTATATAAAGTAACTGATAATAAAACGACTTAACTCTCTTAATCTACTGATATTTTTCCAAGTGTAGCTGATCCTGTGATGAGCAACTTTCAAATAGTTAGTGCGTTTTGACGGTCTACGGAATTCTTTTAACCAGAAAAATGTGAATAGTGCAAAAAGACCAAAATATAAACCAATAGCAGGGAATACCAATCTTACATCAATATTGACCAAATACAATGATATAAAAAGGGACAACAGACCGCCGACATATCCGACACCCCAACCCCAACCAGATACTTTCCCCAGATCAGAACGCGGTGCGATCTCTGAAAGGAAAGAATTATAAAAGACATTAGCACTGTTGTATCCAAAATTAGCTATGATAAAAAAGAGCATTCCTTTGAAGATATCACCCTGATTAACAAAATAAAGCAGGCAGGTAAAGACGACACAAAGATAGGTATTGATAAAAAGGAATTTCTTTTTGGATCGTGAATGATCAGCAATAGCACCAAATATCGGAGCTGATAACCCGACCATCAACATCGAAATACTAACAGCACGTCCCCAGAGAGCTGTACCTACTTCATCAGAACCGACAACAACATTACGAAAATAGACACTATAGATAACACTAACAATAATTGTAGTAAAAGAGGAATTGGCGAAATCATACATCACCCAGCCAATAATACTTTTAGAGACTTTCATCGTTGTTCTTTTAAACGCTCCATATCTATTAACGAAAGTTGCATTGAACGATATAAGGATGGGGTAGGGGTAGCTATAAATATCTGGTTTTTATCGCCCAATGAATCTATGATCGATTTAGCTCTGATTTCATCTAAATCAGCTAATACATCATCAAAGATCAGAATAGCTGTATCAGTATCTGTAGAAGTTATTAGAGCGGCTAAGGCAAGTTTCACGGCAATAGCAAAACATCTCTTTTGCCCATGCGAGCCGAAGCGGTAAATACTTCTCTTATCAAGAATAAAAAGAAAGTCATCAAGATGAGGACCGATTAATGTTCTTTGATATCTGATCTCGTCTTTCTCTAAGCGAATCAACTCGTTTTTCAAAACTTCTGCTAACTGTGTGTCTGTTCTGTAAGGGTAAGAAAAATTGTAGTTGATCTCAACATTTTCCGCATGATAACCAATCTTCTTATAATGTTCCTGAAGTTCTTTATTCAATATTTTGAGATAGGATAGCCGGGTATTAGTTATTGTAACTGCAGCATCTACAAGTTTATTGTCCCATGCTCTCTTTTCTGCTTTGTTAAAAACTGTTTTCAGAAGAGCATTTCGTTGCTTTAGAAGTTGATGATAGTTTTTTAATAAACTTATATAGCTATAATCACTCTGAGATATTGCCATATCAAAGAATTGTCTTCTATTTTTGGGAGATCCTTCGATGAGATTGATATCGTCTTGCGAGAAATAGACAATTTTCAAATACTTGTAGAGTTCGCTAACCTTAGCTAAGCGAGTATTATTTACTTTTATAAGTTTACGGCTTTTTTTATCAAGCGTGGCTTCAAATTGGAATTTCTTCTTATGATAAACGAACTCAGCTTTGATCTTGAAAAATTCTTGATTAATTTTTATCAGATCAAGATCAGTCAAAGAACGGAAGGATTTGCCATAAGCGCAATATGAGATAGCTTCTAAGAGATTTGTTTTCCCTATTCCGTTCTTACCAAAAAAAACATGACCTTTATCATCGAATGTGAGTGATAGTTGACTAAAATTACGGAAATTGGTTAAGTTTATCGATTGTAATACCAAAACTATTTAAGTCTCAACGGCATCAGAAGAAATACCGGATGATAATCCTTTGGTTCCGGTTCATTATAGATGATCACTTGAGTATTGATAAATCCACCTTCCGGTTGACCAAAAGTCATTTTGACCTTATCAGATTCCAGAACATTCAATACCGATAGGATGTACTTGTAGTTGAACGCAATAGAAAAAGAAGGTCCAGAATACTGGTGATCATCAATAACTTCTGTCGCATCTCCCATCTCTGAATTTACTGAATAAAGAGTGATCTTTTCAGGAGAGATATCGAATTTAATACGGAAAAACTCTTCCGATGCCAGTAATGATACTCTCTTTACTGCCTGACGCAAGGTCCCTTTATCTATCGTTAATGTGTGAGGATTATCTACTTTTAGTACCTTCTCGTAATCAGGAAATCTACCGGGGATAACCTGAGTAATAACTACATAATTATCATAACCGAAGATAATTCGATTAGCTTCAAAGAGAACCTTCAGATCAGGATTCTTTTCTTCTATGACCTTCTCTAAAAAGAACAAACCCTTAGTTGGGATCACATGTTCTAGATCTTCGGCTACAACTAGACTATGCTCTTTCTTAACTTCGACAATCTTTTTGCCGTCAGTAGCTACCATAGTCTGAGAGTCTGTACTGATACGCCAGTAGATGCCGGTGAATATTGGTCGGGTCACTTCCTGCAAAACAGCTATACTGCTAATATTAACCATCTTAGCTAACATCGGTGCAGAAACAGTTAACGCCTTTTCCATATTGATATCAGGTATCTGAGGAAATTGCATATAATCGGCACAGAGTAAAGAAAAGCTGGAATGACTGCAGCGAATTTTCAGGTATTCATTCTCTTGATATAAGTTAATCGGTTTATCTTCCAATGAATTTATGATGTCGGTCAGATTCTTTGCCATAATGGCAACTTTACCGCTCTCGGCTACCTGAGCAGTTATCTTGACCATTACTGTTATCTCTAAATCGGTACAGGTAATCCTTAAACGATTATTCTCTGCATCAGCTTCGATCAAAAAATTAGTCAGGATCGGAGTGATATTTTTAGTTGGTACTATACTTTGTAAGTATTGAATACTGGAAAGTAATTGAGATCTTTCAATTGTAAAACGCATTGTATCTATCCTCTTAGATTATTTTGGTCGTTAAATGAATAAAAGAAAAGCAAGAGTAACGAACTCTTGCTTTTCTTAGCGTCAAAAGATACTACTTAACAATGTCTTTCAGTTTCTTACCGGCTCTAAATACGGGAACTTTTCTTGCTGGAATTTTAATCTTTTTGCGAGTCTGAGGATTGATCCCATTACGAGCTTTGCGTTTACTGACGTCAAAAGTTCCAAAACCAACAAAAGCAACCTTTTGTCCCTTGCTTAAAGATTTCATGATTCCTTCCATAAAGGAATTCAACGCCATCCCTGCGGCTTTTTTAGTAATACCTGCGTCAGCAGCCATTTTGGCCAACAATTCTTCTCGTTTCATAATACCTCCTCATTTTTTGGATATGTTTCTAAGTTCAAGATAGCGAAAACTTTGTCAATCAAAAAAACACTCTTAGCCCTCCTTTTTCTCTTTTATGAGAGAATTCTCTTTAGTTGAAGCTGCTCCAATATTTCATAACTCTTTACTAACAAACAAAATAAGAATCCTGAAATTACTCCATCAGAAACAAATAAATCTCTTCTTGAATATGATTCCTTTTAAATCTATTGCTGCATACGTTATCCTGTAAGGATCATCGTTCAGGGTTATAAATTGTTTTGTCTTTATCTTTATTGAAGCTATAATATCAATAAAACAAAAAACAAAAGATGAGGAGTTAATTATGGAACAGAAAACAGAAAAACAAGGAATGCCATTATTAGGTGATCGAATGCCTTCGATGAAAGTCGTAACTACTCGTGGAGAAATAACTATACCAGATGATTTTAGCGGAAAATGGTTTGTGCTCTTTAGCCATCCGGGAGATTTTACTCCTGTTTGCACAACCGAGTTTGTTGCTTTTCAAAAACTCTATCCACAGTTCAAAGAACTCAACTGTGAATTGATAGGACTCAGCATAGATCAGGTATTTGCTCATATTAAATGGGAAGAATGGATCAAAGATAATCTCCATGTGGACATTGAATTTCCCATAATTGCAGATACAGGTGCGGTGGCTGAAAGATTGGGTCTGATCCATCCAGGAAAAGGCACTAATACCGTTAGAGCTGTCTTTATTGTAGATGATAAGGGAATAATCCGGATTATTTTCTATTATCCTCAAGAACTTGGACGTAATATGGAAGAAATTCTTCGATCAGTGAAAGGTATGCAGTTTGCAGATAATAACAAAGTTGCAATCCCTGCAGATTGGCCTAATAATAGTATCATAAAAGATAGAGTTATTATCCCTCCTGCAAAAGATATTAACACTGCCCGAGAAAGAAAACAAAAAGCCCAACAGGGCGAATATGAATGCTATGATTGGTGGTTTTGTCATAAAAAAGCTTGATGATAACTAATAATAGCTGATATACTCCAAAAGAAAGCCCGTTCGAACTTACCCTCCCTCGACGGGCTTTTTTTATTTTACGTCCTAATTTAACTTTTACATAAGATTAACCTATTGGCATCCTACGAGTCGGCCATAGCCGACTCGTGTACTGCTCAATGATAAAACATCTTTTAGTTATCATTTGGTGCTGATACTCAACAAATATAACTATGAACAACCTTAACTACTAATTGTTCTAATTATTGATTGTTTGAAGGATCTTTTTGTCGGCAGAATATAATGAAGATCGAGTGCTTTAACATGCTTTCCGAATTTGATGCAGTAAGTACTAGATCACTAATGCCCAATCCAGCTTTTATATTGTTTAAAAGGTTCTTCATATATTGTTGTGATGATTTTTCACGACAAATCTAATATAGTAAACGAGATAGACCATTAAAATGTTATAATCCAAATAAAAAATTTTTGTGGAGATAAAGGAAGAGAAAAAAACTATTTTCAAGATAACAAGAAGTGTCAAGACGGCTCAAGAAAAGGAAAAATAAAAATACTTGGAAAAAAAGACATGAAAAAAAATAATAATGCTTGACAAAAAAGCGTAGGTTATTCTATTGTGTAGTCGAGTTTAGATAGATCTTTAACTTTATCGTTGATTATAGCAGAATTCGAAACATTAAATCGAACCTTAAATGTGAAAGAAATCACTATAATCGTATAAGTATAATAATCGTTAGTAAAGTTAACTTCATTAGGAGCAATGAGTTTTTGTATTTAGGTCAAAATTGGTCAGTATTTACGGTAAAAAAAGAGATTTTTTAATTCATGGAGGAATTATGAAGACCTTATTAGTTTTGTTTGTATTAACCTTTGTTTCACTATCTATTTGGGCTGATCCGATCGAAGTATGGGATCAAGATGATTTATTCGACGTAAGATATAATCCGACTGGAGATTATGTTCAGATGGCTGATATCGATCTTGTCGGAGATTGGATTTCGATTAGCACATTTTCCGGAACTTATAACGGTAATGGATTCTATATTGATGGTATTTCACCGAATGGACTGTTTCACGTTATTAACGGAGCAACTATTGAGAATGTAAAATTTACCAATGTTGACATTCATTCTGCTGGTATCGCTGTTGGCACATTGGCTGGTCATGCAATCGATAGTATCATCAAAAACTGCTATACTTCCGAC
Organism: Candidatus Cloacimonadota bacterium; assembly: GCA_019429305.1. Lineage (NCBI taxonomy): Bacteria > Pseudomonadati > Candidatus Cloacimonadota > Candidatus Cloacimonadota bacterium. The sequence continues at coordinate 21,379 of JAHYIR010000013.1, read as the reverse complement.
GGTTTGGTTGATATTTACTCTACTCATTCAGATGTTGGTGGAATTGTCGGAATTCTGGAGAACTCATATATGGAATACTGTTATAATACAGTAAATGTTAGAGGTTACGACAGGGTTGGTGGTTTAGTTGGTATAGCTAAAGCGGGAAGCCATATTTATCGTTGCTTTAATGTCGGCGCAGTCGTTGACAGTGACAGAGTCGGTGGTTTGGTAGGGCTCAATGAATATGGAAGTATCATTGAAGAATGCTACGCTGCAAATACAGTTCAAGGACAGGAACAGGTCGGTGGTTTAGTCGGTATTAATTACGGCTACATTCTCAACTCTTTTAAAGTTTGTGATTTTCCTGTCATTGGAGATTATGTCGGTGGTTTAGTAGGACTAAATTTGAGACTTCCACAATTTGATTATGAAGGTGAAAATGCTATTAATGGCCTAATTGAAAACTGTTATACTAATGCCGTTATAGAGCCTTGGGGTGAAGGAGCACATCTTGGTGGTTTGATCGGCTTTGGTGGACCCGGAGGGCCTCCCAATCCTGGTTATCCTGGCACAGGTGCCTATTATGGTGAAGTTATCAATAGTTACTGGGATGCCGACATATCACCCGGTATGTTCCTCTGGTATTGGCCTTATGATCCTGCAGTTACCGGATATGCAAGAACAACTGAACAGATGACTTTACCCTTCGATGACCCTGATACTTATGTAGATTGGGACGGATGGGGCGATGATCATATCTGGAAAGGGGATGCTGATTTGAATCGAGAATATCCAATACTTAGTAATATACCATTCCTTTTTGAATATGATTGTCCTGGTAATGGTAATGGTCAACCTGTCGAACTATCTTCGTTTACAGCTAATGTTGTAGCAGCCGGATCCGTAATACTGGAATGGCGAGCTGAAACAGAGACCAATGTGCTTGGATACAATGTTTTCCGTAGTGATACTAACAATCTGAACGATGCTGTAACTATCAATCCTCGTGTTATTGTTGCTTATAACAGCAGTATGCCGGTTGTCTATTCGTATTTAGATGAAGAAGTATTGGCAGGAACGACCTATAATTATTGGTTACAGTCAGTAGATCTTGATCTGACAACTGCTTTCCACGGACCGGTAGTTGTTACTATTGAAGAGACAACTGATATCCCTGATCCTATATTTACTACTTATCTGAAGCAGAATGAGCCCAATCCTTTCGTTTCTGAAACTAAGATAGCTTTCTCTCTCAGCAGAGAAGATTCTGAGATGGTTGAGTTGAAGATCTATAATGTTAAAGGTCAGTTAATCAGAACCTTACATAACGATCAACATCCGGAAGGAACATATGAAATCCAATGGAATGGTAGAGATGATAATGATAGAGTAGTTCCGTCAGGTATCTATTTCTACAGATTAAGAACACCGAATTACGATAGAATCAACAAGATGATGTTCGTTAAATAAACTAATTCACTTTTCTTTAAGAGCCCGAGTTCAAATGAATTCGGGCTTTTTTTTTGCCCTCAATAATTCACAATAATAAACTTCACTTACTTTTATTATCATATTGTTTTACACTAAACAACATCTTTGATTGTGTTTGAACTTTTTTGATACAATTCACACATCCCCCTATAAATTCATTTACATAATGTCGGTATGGCTTTACCTGTACTGTTTATTACGATTTATTGATGTGAAAAACTTAAGAAGACATCCCATGCAGAAAACTAGTTTCCTTTTTGAGTAGCAGTAGTACATTCTCTCTCCCAGAGAAACTTTCTCCTCTCTTTGTCATGCCGAGCGAAGTCGAGGCATCTCATCACTGATTTTAGCTGAGCATATATAATTTTGCTTTTTTAATATGAATCGGTGTTGAGATCTCTCCATTTCGCTTCGCTTCAGTCGAGATGACAAAGAAAGGGTGTTCAGTCGAGATGACAAAGGAAGGGTGTTCAGTCGAGATGACAAAGGAAGGGTGTTCAGTCAAGATGACAAAGGAAGGGTGTTCAGCAGAGATGACAATACTTAGTTGCTGTAAAAAAGGGGGAGGTGAATTTTTGATACAATTGGCTTGACACATAAACCGAATTCAAAATGCATACTTCAATGAAAACTTATATTAAGAATAGGGAGGTTTCAATGAAAGTATTGGACGATTTATATTATTCAGAGACGCATGAATGGGTAAAAGTAGATAAGGACATAGCTTATTTAGGTATTACCGATTATGCCCAGAAAGAATTGGGGGATATTGTCTATATAGACTTGCCGGAAGAGGGAAGAAACGTTAATGCCGGTGAAGAGATCGGATCGATTGAATCAGCCAAAGCTGTAGTCGATTTTATTACACCTATCAGTGGTGAAATTTTAAAAGTCAATGATGAGGTATTGGAAAATGTTGCTTTAGTAAATGAATCACCTTATGAGCAGGGTTGGCTATTAAAACTGAAGTTATCAAATCCTGATGAACTGGAAACACTTTATTCAGCTGGAGAGTATCGTAAGCACTTCAGTGAATAAAGTAGAAACATGAAAACCCCTGATTATCCCAAGAAGAATTTTCTGATAGTTGTATCTGCACCTTCTGGTGGTGGTAAATCAACGATATGCAGAGCAATTCTTGACATTATGCCAAATGTTGACTATTCAATTTCTTATACAACTCGCCAACCACGTATAAATGAGATCACCGGCAAAGACTATTTCTTTGTTAGTGAAAAGAGATTTGAGGAGTTGATAGGAGAGAATGACTTCTTGGAATATGCTCTGGTGCATAAAAACTGGTATGGGACATCCCGATCGTTTATCCTTGACAAATTTGCCATTAATAAGCATGTAATAATGGATATCGATCCTCAAGGGGCAAGATCTATTGTGGCAAGCGGAATTGATGTGGTGACAATTTTTCTCTTACCACCTGATATAGAGACTTTAGAGGAAAGATTACGCAAAAGAGATACAGATACTGAAGAAACTATTAAGCTACGTTTAGAAAATGCACGTAATGAGTTAGATAGTATAGAAGAATATGATTATTTAGTTATCAATGATGATTTAGAAGTAGCGATTGAAGATGTTAGAAAAATAATTGAAGCTGAGGAGAACAGAGTGACAAGATACTATTCTCCCGAAAAGATATTTTACGGAGGTAACCTGAATGACAAAGAAACCGATAATTGAAACATTCTTAGAAAAGAACAACATGGATTATCTATTTTTACTTTTATGTAACTTAGAAGTAAATCGCTTAAACTCTCTTCCTTTTTCCGTTAAGAAAACCTTTCCTGCTAAAATAACTGAATTTGCGATGGAACACGTAGCAAAGAATGAGATACCGGACTACATAGTTGAACAGGAAGAAGAGATAGATATGGATGAAGAATAGTGGATAAATGAGCCGCAAGACTCTCCAGCAGTATTTAGAATTGATCTCAAACTCCGGGATAGACAATCTTTATATATCTGATTCAGATATTGATCTAACTGAAGTTTCACAAGAAAAAAAGTTATTGTTACAACAGAGATGTGCACAATACAAGGATTGTAAGAAATGTGAACTTCATAAACAAAGGATGAATTTTGTTTATGGAGAGGGCAATCCTTCAGCCAAGATGATGCTAATTGGCGAAGGACCCGGTTCTGATGAGAATAAGCAGGGACGACCTTTTGTAGGTAAAGCAGGACAACTCTTAACAAGAATGTTATTAGCGATAAATCTACAAAGAGAGGAAGTTTATATTACTAATGTCGTCAAATGTCAGCCACCGGGTAATCGTAACCCAATGCCGGAAGAAGTGAGCAGTTGTCTTCCATATTTGAAAGAACAAATTGATATCATTGCACCCAAAATGATAGTATTATTAGGTAAGGTTGCTGCCGGATCATTATTTGAGACCAAAGAACCCATGAGCACTTTACGGCAGAAAACATTTCGTTATGAAGGAATAGAAACTTATATAACATATCATCCTGCAGCATTGATATATAATGAATCATTAAAGAAAGATTCTTGGGAAGATCTGAAAAAGATCAGAGCAATATACGATCTAAAATAATTCATTGGATCTTTTAAACCATGATTAGCTTCGCCTGAAAATGCTGAGTTAATCCAGACAGTTTTTTCACAGTACTGCATCAAGTACTATAGTTATTGTAATCCTAACAAGACAGGAAGTTGAGGCAACCATGAATGAACGATCTTCATTAAAAGAAACAGCAGAATCTACAAGTAGCTCAATGAGAGTATTACCCTATGATGAATACGCAGAGGCAGCTGTATTGTCAGCTATTTTGAATGATTATACTACAGTAGCCAAGAGCGTCATACAGATCAAAGAAGAGTACTTTTACAAGAATCAACATAGGGTAATATTCCGAGCGATGAGAGCTCTTTTTGAGAATCAAATGTCCATTGATTTGATTACTCTACAAAATCATTTAGAAAGCAGTGGCAATTTAGAAAAAGCTGGGGGTAAAGAGTACTTATCAGATATCTATGATTGTGTAGTCAGTGGTGCTCACTTTGAATTTCACACAAAAATCATTACTGATAAATATCTGCTTCGAGAGTTAATTTTAACAGCTAACAAGATAGTAGAAAAGAGTTATGAAGGTGAATTCTCAACAGAAGACCTGATCGATTATGCTGAGAATGCTATCTTCAAGATCACTGAGTCTTCTAAAATACAGGGTTTTGTAAAGACCGGAGACCGGATGACCGAGGTTCTTGAGCATATAGAAGAGATCATGAAAAAAGGTGGGCTGGGTATTGGTGTTACAACCGGTTTTCATACTCTCGACAGAGTTATCGGAAGCTTCAGACCGGGTCAGTTAATAGTAATAGCTGCCAGACCCGGTATGGGGAAATCGGCTTTTGCTTTAAATATTGCCCTGAATACTGCTCTCCGGCAGAATACCAAAGTTGGAATTTTCACTATGGAGATGTCTGTGGAAGAGGTTTTACTCCGTATGATCAGCACAAAATCTATGGTCTCGATGGATAACATGTTAACCGGTCATGGTCTAGATCAGCATAAGAGAAGAGGGATCATAGAACAAGCGGAAAAGATCAGCAAATTAGATATTTTTTTAGATGATGTCGGTACTAATTCTCCTCTAGATCTAAGAGCAAAAGCAAGAAGATTAAAAGCCGAGCAAGATGGTTTAGGATTGATAATAATTGACTATATGCAATTAATGGCATCTTCCAGACGAAATGTTGAGAACAGGCAGCAGGAAATTTCTGAAATATCACGAAGTATGAAGATCTTGGCAAAAGAGCTACAGGTGCCTGTTATTGCCCTTTCCCAGCTCAACCGTGCTCTGGAAAACAGAGAAGATAAAAGACCACGACTTTCAGATCTTAGAGAGTCTGGAGCAATCGAGCAGGATGCAGATTTAGTAATGTTTATATATCGAGAAGCAAAATATAAAAAGACAGAAGAAAATGCCGATAGAGCCAATATTATCATAGCAAAGAACCGTCATGGAAAAACCGGTGAGATAGAAATGAGATTTGTTGAAGATAATACAGCATTTACTGATTTGGAAAAACAAGAACATCTATGATCTATAATTCACTAATCATCAATAGTATTTATCAATTGGGGAGTTATATCTCATTTACTCTGACAGTGCTCTCAAAAATACCTAAAATCTTTAACCGGTTTTACGAGTTTACTAAACAATTGAGAAAAATGGGTTATGATTCTTTACTTCTGATTACAGTTACTTCAGGATTTACCGGATTAGTCACTGCCGTTCAAGCATCATATCAAACTCGCGGATACATACCCCAAAGCTTGATAGGCGTTATGGTGGGGAAATCAACAATGACTGAACTGGCTCCTGTTCTAACTGCTTTAGTGTTATCCGGTAAGATCGGTGCTGCAATAGCAGCAGAGATAGGCACTATGAAGGTCAGCGAACAGATTGATGCCATGAAAAGTATGGGTGTTGATCCTAACGATTACCTCTATCTACCCAGAATTATTGCCGGAATAATAATACTGCCTCTGTTAACAATCTATGCTAACCTTATCGGTATTGTCTCAGCTTTCTTTGTCTCCAAACTCAAGTATGATCTGAATGCTTATACCTTTTTTGTTAATATGAAAAACTATTTCAGACCGATGGATTTATGGGGTGGTCTGGTAAAAGCTTTTTTCTTTGGTTTAGTGATAACTTCTATTGCCTGTTATTGTGGTAGTCGTACCGAAGGTGGAGCAGAAGGGGTTGGTAAAGTAGCGACCTTGAGTGTTGTTTATTCTTCAATACTAATTCTGTTAATGGATTTTATTGTAGCTGCAGTTTTATTCGGAGGATATTGATGATTAAATCGGGAAAAAATATTTTGCGGACCTTATCAGGAAACCTGATATTAATATTATTTTTACTCATTAATGTTTCAATGACTAGTTGCACCAAAAAAGAGCAAAGTATTAGAAGTAGCAGAGAAGCAAATATTCTGAAGATATATACTTACGATAGTTTTGTAACTTGGGGATTAGCAGATGCAACCATTCCATTGTTCGAAGAAAAAACAGGATCAAAAGTTATAGTTGAAAGTGTCGGAGATGCTGGTAATATCTTGAATCGCCTTATTATGGAAAAGAATAACCCTCAAGCTGATATCGTTATAGGGTTGGATAACATAATGTTAGGCAGAGTTTTGCACGAGAAGGTGCTAATGCCTTATAGATCAGAAAACATGAATAATATTCCGGAGATCTTTCATTTTGATAAGACTAATCACCTGACACCTTATGACTATGGTTATTTTGCCTTCGTTTATGATTCTTATATAATTGATAAACCTCCTGCAACATTTGGTAATATTCAGGATGGTATCTGGAAGAATAAAATAGTAATCTCAGATCCTCGTACTTCCAGTCCCGGTTTAGGATTATTATTGTGGACTATCGCTACTTTTGGAGAAAATGGATATATACATTTCTGGCGCAGTATAAGGAACAACATTTTGACTGTCTCATCCTCTTGGGATGAAGCATACAGCATGTTGTTAGCGGGTGAAGTCCCAATAGTTCTTAGTTATTCTACGAGCCCAGCATATCATATTGAAACTGAGAATACTGATCGCTATAAAGCTTTTATTCCACAGGAAGGTGGTTTTATGCAAATTGAAGGTGCTGGCATTGTTAAAGACACCCCTAATCTCGAATTAGCTAAGAGATTTATTGATTTTATGCTAACGATAGAGTTTCAGAAAAGCATTCCCACTTCCCAATGGATGTTTCCAGTTAATAAGAATGTTATACTACCGACCTCTTTTAATGAAGTACCAATACCGCAAACGATATTAAATGATAAATTAGATTTGGTGGATATTAGTCCCCAACTTATGGATAGATGGTTAATGCGATGGATAGAAGTAATGATCAATTAAACTTTCATGTTGCACTTTTCAATCCAGAAATACCTTCAAATACTGGTAATATAGGAAGAATTTGTGTCGGCTGTAATGCTAAACTTCACTTGATAAAGCCGATTAAGTTTTTTTTGACTGATAAGTACCTGAAACGTGCCGGATTGGACTATTGGGATAAACTAAATCTGGAGTTTCACGAAAATATCGAACTATTCTTTGAAAAGTACAAGTCGCAAAATATATACCTCTGTACAACTAAAGGGAAGTATATACATACAGATATTGAATACGAAAGAGGAGATGTGTTTATGTTCGGACCTGAGACAAAAGGACTACCATCAGAATTAATTCATAAGTATCCGGAACAAACTATAAGGATCCCCATGACTGAAGATATAAGATCACTAAACCTTGCTAACAGTGTAGCCGTCATATTATATGAAGCTTGGCGGCAACTCTCTTTCCAATAAAAAATAATAGGAGGAAAAATGCTTCAAGGTTCTATTGTTGCTTTGGTAACCCCTTTTAAGAATAACGATATCGACTATAATGCAGTTGATCGTCTTCTCGATTTTCATTTAGAAAGTAAAACAGATGGAATATTACTCAGTGGTACTACTGGAGAATCTCCCACTTTAGCTGGTGACGAAAAGGAATATTTTGTCAGATATGTTATTCAAAAGTTAGCTGGTAAAATACCTGTCATGGTTGGAACGGGAACAAATAATTTGTCTAAGACAATTGCTGAAACATTGAAAGCACAACAGTTAGGCGCTGATTATGCACTTGTTATCACACCTTATTATAACAAACCGACTCAAAAAGGAATGTATTACTTCTTTAAAAAAGTTTACGAAGAGACAGATATTCCATTGGTTATCTATAATGTACCCGGACGAACCAGTATTAATATAACAGCAGAAACTGTAATCCGGCTGGCTGAAGATTGTGAACGAATAGTCGCAATTAAAGAAGCCAGTGGCAATATTGCTCAAATAACCAAGATTATTAAATACGCTCCAAAGGATTTTTCTCTACTATCAGGTGAAGATATGCTGAATCTTCCTATTATGTGTTGCGGTGGTAAAGGAACGGTCTCGGTTACAGCAAATATTGTGCCCTCTCTGATGAGCAAATTGATCAATCTCTGCTTGAAAGGAGATTATGAAAAAGCGAAAGCAATACATCTGGATTTACTGGAACTGAACCAAGTACTATTCATCGAAACAAACCCTATACCTGTTAAGGAAGCTTTACACCTGATGGGATATATAGAAAGAGAGATTCGTTTACCATTATACTTTTTAGAATCAGAAAACCTGCAAAAGGTTGAAGAGGTTCTTAAAAAGCTTGAGTTAATAAAATAAACTGATTAATGTCCGAAGAACAGATAAAGAAAAAAACTAACTTGATTTGTCCTCTAACAAGGAGATTTGAGAGCATTTTTGTTTGTGCTCTAAACTGTCCTAATAGATGTAAACTCTATATGGACAGTGTTTCTTATGAAATGCTGTCCGAATATATCCAATCTTATCCAGATTATGAAATAAAAGGAGAACTTATGCCGACAAAAAAGAAGATTACCGATACTGATACAAAAAAAGTCAAACATTATTGGGTACTTGATAAAGACCAAAAAGTACAGGAAGTGTCAGAACAAGAGATTATTGATAACCCTAAAGAGTACTTATCTCAAGAGATTTGGGATAAACCACCTAATCAATATGAAATTGTGATCACTCTGAAAAGAAAGAAAACCAGTTAAAACCGGATCAGAAATTTTCTAATAATCTCTTATAAATCACAAGCAATTAGTGATATTTCTAAAGCTGCATTAAGCGGTAAGCGAGATACTTGTACTGTCTCTCTAGCAGGATAAGGTTCACTGAAATTTCGAGCATAAATTTTATTAAGAGATTCGAAATTCATTAAATCTTCGATAAAGATGGTAACTTTCACAACATTTCTAAAAGACATGTTAGCTGCATTAAGAATGTTACTTAAGCTTGTGAATATTTGATCTGCTTGGGCTTCAAAAGATTTACCAAGTTGTCCGGTTGCTGGATCTATACCAATCTGACCTGATATAAATAAAAACCCTTTTTTGAAAGTTGCCTGAGAATAAGGACCAATAGCAGTTGGGGCTCCATAAGTATGAATTGCTTTCATATGATTCTCCTCTTAATAAACATCGTTACTTAGAGCTTTTTTAAGCCGTAGTACATTTTTTAGTATATCACTTATATTGATGATTTCTTTGTGATTCTTTACAAGATTATAGATTGTAGCTTTCCCTTCTCTAATCATCTCATTATCAATAACAATCATCAAAGAAGAACCATCATTCTGAGCAACTTTTAATTGATTATGATAATTAGACTCTGTAGTTCCAATAATAACTTTAATGTTATTATCGTGTAATTCTTGTACTATTTGCAGCAAAGTTATTTCTAGATCCAGGTGAGTTGCCATGATATAAACCTTGAATAAATTAGTCTGCTCAGGAAAGAGTTTTTTCTCTTCTAACAAAGATATCAATTCTTCTGTATTTGACGACAACCCAATTGCTGGTAATACTTTCCCTGTAATGCTTTTAGCTAAATAATCATATCTTCCACCACTACCAATATAGTGGTTTTTTTTGTTATTTACCGTGCGATACCTAAAAACTATCTGATTATAGTATTCGAAATTCATCTTGATTTTAGGGTTTATTGTATAAGTAATCATGAGATTTGCTAATGCTCTTTTTATTAATCCAAAGTTTTCTTGGCAATCCTTACATAAATAGTCAAAAATCGAAGGGCTTTTTTCCCATAGGTTTTGGCAATTTTTACAATCAGCACTTTCAATTTTGTAGGGGGTGTAATCAGTACTACATTTTTTACACAACTTGTTATCCAATCCTTTCCAGTAATGTGTCAACTCTTTGATATATGATGGTCTGCATACTTCACAACCGAAACTACTTAACTCGAGTTTAACATCGGTCAGTCCAAATTTCTTAAAGATATTTAAACCGAGTCGAATAACTTCTACATCAATTATATAGGAACTACTTCCAAGGGCTTCAGCGCCGAATTGATGGAATTGCCCATCAGAAGCTGATTCGCTATTAGATCGGTGGAACATCGGTCCTATGTAGTAAATTCTATTAATTGATCTATCATCAGAAAGCTTCTTGTATTGACTCAGATAGGTTACCGTTCCATCTGGTCTTAAACTCAATTTCTCTTCGGATTCTATTTGATACAGCTTACTGATCAAATTATCCAATCCCTTTTTATCACTAAAAGAATAGTATATCTTTTTGATAACATCATTCGAAATTAAAATGGGTGGTCTAGCTTCATTGTAGTTAAAAAAACTCATTACACTGTGTATCGTTTCTTCGACAAAACGCCACTTCCAGACGTCTGTCAAAGGTATATAATTATTTCTCATTCCTTTCATTTCTTAGCCATTTTTTCTTTTTGGTTCTCATAATAAGATAAATGATTACTACTAAGAAACCGATAAAATTTGCTGCAATATCAAGCAAGCAAAATTCTCTTCCCGGTATTGGGATTTGAATAAATTCGTTTGTTATTGAGATTATGATTGATAAAAAGATTAACTCTCTGATGATTTTTTCAGCAGATCTTTGCTGGTATGATCTCATAAAGTAGTAAAGCAAAGCAAAAATCAAATACTGCAAGAAATGTGCTATCTTATCTATAAAAGTTATTGAGGAAAGTGGTGTTTCATCAGTAGGAACTACAGAGAGTAGAAAAATAATTACACACCAAAAAACAAACAGGATTGTTAAGAATTTTTTTTTCTGATTACCTTCAAGCATTACTCGAAATTTCTATTCTGATAACTAATGGGTGAGGAAATCTCATAACTCTCCAAAGTCCAAAATACTGAAAAGGGAGATGTATCATATTCTGCTTGCAAAGGCAATCGTTCATCATCATCGGTAAACCAGAGATATAGAGTGTTATCTTCTTTGATGATATTATTGGTTAAGACATCACTTCTTTGTTTCTGATTATTGCTACTCTGTTGAAAGTTAATACTATATTTGATAGTATTTCTCTTACCTATTTTATCCTCTCCTAATTTGCTGATTTGAGCAACCCAAAAGTTGCTATTAGCATATATATATATATCTTGTGGTTCTTTAGATACAATATGATCTCTGATATAAAGCAGAGCTGAGAAGAAGTCATGGAATTGCTCTTCCTCATAATGAAAATGGCTGGCTAATGTATTATCAACTTTAATTTCCATTCTCTTTTCCAGAGGAAACCAAAGAGTCGTTTTTTCTTGAGTAAAGTTCTTTTGCTCGATTGACTTACTATAACTATAAGGAATGTAATCTCTTTGATATTCTACAGAGTATTTATTGTTGATCTTAAAAAGTATATTTCCTAAAGAAACTGATTTTGCTATTACGTCGATTCTTCCTTCATTTTGGGTTCTTGTGTCATTTAACCGAACATCTGCTACTTTCAGACCCAGATAACGTATAGCAAAAGTGAATTGAATATTAGTATCAACGACTTCATCTGCTGAAAAAAGCAAATCTCCACCAGAGATACTCAAAATAAGCACTATGAGCAATAATGTCTTAAAACTCAAACTCTTCATCTTTATAGAGAATAATCCTTACTGATTCTATTCGTTGTCCTTTAACACTGGCAATAATAAACAATGCCTGTTCATTGTATTCGATCTTTTCTTCTATATTTGGCACCCTGTTAAATTTGTCATACAGAAAAGCAGCTAGATTATCATACTTGTCGGCATCAATATTTAAATTCAACTCCTCATTAAGATCTGTAATATTTAACATACCGCTGGCAAGAAACTCATTTTCGGATAGGCGATTTAGATGAGGGATCTCTTGATCGTATTCATCGACAATTTCTCCAACGAGCTCTTCTAATATGTCTTCCAGAGTAATTAAACCTGAAGTCCCACCATACTCATCCACTACTATTGCCATATGAGTCTTTCTTGCCCTGAAAAGATTTAAAAGTGTTTGTATCTTAGTATTTTCAGTCACAAATATCGGTTTTCTGAGCAACTTATCAATAGTTTGATTATCAGGATTAAGTATAATATCTTTAGCATAAATAATGCCGACCATATCATCAATATTCTTATTATACACCGGTAGTCTGGAATACCCGGAGTTGATAATCTGTTCACTAATAGATTCGATGCTTTCTTCGATAGAAACTCCCTTTATATCAACCCTCGGTACCATGATTTTCTTTGTTTCGGTGGAAGTGAACTTAAAGATTCCCGAGATAATTTTCTTCTCACTATCATTTAGGGGATGATATCGTGATTTGGAATCGAGCAGATTTTTTAGATCTTCTGTCGTGAAATTAGTATGAGCATCAGAGAAATGATCAACTTTAATTGAAAAAAGTTTACTTATAATGACTAACAATTGAATGATAGGATAAAAAATGTATTTAAGAAGTTCTATGAAAAAGCCCGAATATTTAGCAAATCTTTCAGCATGTGAGATAGCAAATAACTTGGGAGTAATCTCCCCAAAAAAAACCAGCAAAATAGTCATAATAACCATTGATAGTATGAGCATCCAGATAGGGATCTGCTTATCAGGCCAAAAATGTTGAGCATAAGTAACAGTGATGACAGCTGCTATCGAAGAAGCAGCTACATTTACAATAGTATTTCCCAATAGAATTGTTATAAGAAGTTGCCTTGGTTTATTGAGTAAACGTAAAGTTCTATTGGAGGAATGATCATGTTGCATTTCCAGTTTCTTTTGTTGAATCTTGCCAATAGAGAAAAAAGCTGTCTCAGATCCTGAAAAGTAGGCAGAGAGGAATAAAAAGCCAAGTATTTTTAGATAATTTAAATCACTAAACATGAAAACTCTGATCCTAATTTAGATTTTTTAACAAAAAACTTTCTTTATCGGACATCTGTTTGCCAGCTTCTGTGTTGATATGGTCAAAACCTAATAGATGTAATACCCCATGAATGAAAACTCTATTCAATTCTTCTAGATTACCTGAATCTCTTTCTTTCATGATACTCTCTATGTTTATCACAATTTCACCTAAATAGGGTAGTAAAGCAAATTCGCTGTGAAAGGTTAAAACATCAGTGACAGTATCCCTGCCAAAAAATCTTTTATTTAGACTTTTAATTTCTCTTTCTCCAACAAGACATACATCAATGTCTTTACCTTCTAATTCTTTCTCATACTGAGCTATAGAATCCAAAAGCTTTATAAAGACCTTTCTGTCAACAGAATAGGTTGTTTTATTGATTAGTTTGATATTCCGGATACTCAATTCTTTTTCTATATATACCGATGATAATCGGTAGCATATAGCTTTTAGTTATTTCCAACTCTCTTAAAGTGATCGGTGTTTCTGAAAGTTGTTCTTCTAAGATCAATCTTTGGATCGTATCATTAATAATCTTTTTAAGTGATTCTTCAGTATGTTGATGCATTTGTGATTTTGCTGTTGATTCTACAATATCGGCAATCATAACCAACGCAGCTTCTTTTGTTTGAGGTTTAGGACCATAATACCGATAGATCGTTTCATCTTCAATAGTGGTATTCTTTTCCTTTGCTTTATTATAAAAATATGCTACTTTGCTGTCACCATGATGTTGTTTGATAATATCTATAACCTGTTCCGGAAGTCTGTTTTTTTTAGCCAAACTTAGACCTTCTAAAACATGGTTCTTAATGTTAGCAGCACTTTCATAACTCTCCATATCATCATGTATTTTTGTTGCATCACTATTATTCTCGATAAAGATGTATGGATTTTCTAACTTTCCAATATCATGATAATAGCTAGCTACCCTAGCCAATAAAGGATTTGCACCAATTGCTTCAGCAGCACTTTCCGCTAAGATACCCACAGTTATGGAATGATGAAAAGTACCGGGTGCTTCTATTGCCATACGTTTTAAAATTGGATTATTCGTGTCTAATAACTCCAGCAAGATCATCTTTGTTGCTAAATTAAGACGTTTCTCTATAATAGGAGAAATCAATACCATCCCTGTGATTGAAATCGCACAAGATATGATACCATACACAAAAAATAGCAGAAATTCTTCTCCCGAAAGTGATGTCACCAAAGCAATTACAGATAATGATATAAAGAAAGAAAAGATGATATAAATCGATAATGGTATGAAATCGTGGCTATCTTTCATCTTTGTCATGACAACAATGATCAGCATAGTTGCTAAAAATATGATTGAAGTGTCAATGATATTCCAATTGAAAAAGGGTAGAATAAGGAAATAAGCAACAATATTGAAAATAAAACCGCCTAACGGCGAGAAAATCAGGGCAAAGATAAATACAGACATGCTAAATGGAAATATCAAGATATGTAATACAGGAAACATAGCAACCACGAAAGCGAATAGACAGGTTATCAAAATAAGTATGGCATATATTGTAGTATGTCTTATGTCTTTAAAATGCTCCTTAATAGCAACTCTAAAGAATAAATATCCGGAAAGAATCAACAACATAGATAGTAAGAAATATGCTATTGTTGATAGAAGTATGTCTGGTAATTCGCTCTCTTGTATATATTCTCGGTAGGCATTAGACAATGCATCGAGTTTTCTGAGGTCTGTCTCGGTTATTCTACGGTTTTTTCTGATGATCTCTTCATTTTCTAAAACCTCTGTTAATACTGGATCAATAACTTGATAAGCTTCCTGTCTTAATCTGTTCATTCTGTCAACATCAATGACAATATTGTAATCAACAAAATAATGCAGAATTTGTGCTAATATTATCTTGAGTTGTTGATCAGGCATATCATTTATTATTCGTGCAGATACTTCTGACGGGCTATAGAGCCGATCTAAACTATACCTCCTCACATCATCATTACGTACCAACTGGATGGTTTGCAATGAGACTTCTTCATCATAAACCCCAATATCCATAACTCTGTTAAATGATTGAATAAGATGTTCATAGAGCAGTAGTTTTTTGTTCTGATCTGTAAGAGTATTGAGCATTTCCGGAGTCAATGAAAATCCAAACTGGCGACTTAGATAGTTATTTGTTTTTGTATAGTCTTGGAGATCCAAAAGAGCTAAACTTTCCATAAATACATCAACTCTTTGAATAACATTGTACTTAATCTCATCAGAAATACGATATATAGGTTCTATGGTAGTGTCTATTATCTCTTGCTCCTGTGCTCTGGTCTCTGCGCTTTTATAAACGGTAAAAGTAAAGGGAGCGATGACATCTCTATCAGCTATTTGTCCGACCTTATAGCTATAGCCCAATATATCATAACTATTTCTGTGCAAAACAAAAAACAGATAGGAGATGATAATTGAGCAAATAAGGATTATGAAGATCCAACTGTGTTTCAATATTTTACTCTCGTTCTTATAGGGGTATAAAAGAATGGAAGCCCCTATAATAGAGGCTTCCTTCTTAAAAAATATCTACATTTAAAATTTAATCTCTGGGGATACGGAATATCTGATTAGGGTATATCAAATCAGGATCTTGTATTTGATCTCTGTTTTCTCGATATATTCTTGGCCATTCGATCCCTTTACCGTAAACCTCTGGATAAGAAGCTATACGCCATAAGCTCTCACCACGATAAACTTTCCATGTATCAGGTAAACCACGAGGTATTTTCAAAACTTGATCGACATAGATCAAATTAGGATCAGTAATCTGGTCACGATTGGCACGATAAATAATTCCCCATTTTGAAGAGTCATCATAGATGAAGCTATAACCAGCTATTTTAGCAAGATAGTCACCACGAACAACCGTATAGGAATCTTCATAGTATTTCGGTCTAACTCTATCTAAATTAGCTTCTAGATTAACTATTTTGCGGTTAAGTTCCACTATATCGTTACGAAAATCTGGAGCTTTAGCTACATTAGTTTGCTTAAATTCTTCATACTCATTAATAGTCTGGCGGATTGCTGTTGCATTATTCCACAGCTCAGTATCAGACATTCTATTCCAATTATCAACACGGCGATTATATTCTTCTAATCTTATACGTGCCGCATCTACATCAGCGCGGGTAATACCGAGACCATCAAGAATTCTATTATATACGATCTCATATTCACTGTCGATTGCAGCGATACGAGCTCTCAAATCAGCTATTTCGACTAAATACTGCTCATTTGCTGCAATAGCATCAGCTTTTCTTTGTTGAAGATTTAAATATTCTCGTTCTAGGTTTTCAGAGTAGATCTGACGTTCACTACGACTTAAACTTCTATATTCTTCTTCACTTAAGTAAGTAAACTGTCCAAACAACAAAACAGGTAACAGTAATAAAGCTGCGAGTGTGATTATTATTATATGTTTCATCTTTACCTCCCCTATCACAGACCTAATTCTCTTTCATAATCTCTGAGAGATCTTAATTCTGCCTCTTTTCGAGCCAGCTCTGCCTCTAAATCTTTTTTCTCTTGAAGATTGCTGTCGGCTGTTGCTTCTGCCTCTCTTGCTTCTCTTACAGCAGTTTGATACTGATCTTGAGAAACAGGTTGTGGCGGTCTTGAACATGCAGCAATTAACAAAGTAGCCAAAATTAAACCTATAGTCATAAGTTTCAGGAAACTTTTCATAATAACACTCCTTATCATTGATTTGATATATGTATCATTTATAAACCGCTAAAATTGTCAAGAATTATTACATTTTTGCTGGTTACAGAATTATTTGTCTATTAAGTTGATACAAAAAAAGCTCTCTTTGGAAAGAGAGCTAAGAGATTATAATTTACTGTAAACGATTAATTACTAAAGTGTCAACAAGTATGAACTATATTTACTTAATAGATTCTTTTTATTTATTATTTAAGGATCAGAATTATTGTTCTTGATGTGTAACGATCTTCGAAATGGAGTTCACAGAGATAGCTTCCAGCATCTAAGCTAAAACCATAGTCATCTGCTCCGTTCCACATTATATAATTATCTCCCAGTTTGAACAATCCACTGTATAAATTGTTTACAGTATTTCCTAAACGATCTTTAATGGTAATTGAGCCACGAATAGATTCACTGACATATACTGTAAGTACTGTATAATCTTCAAAAGGATTCGGGCTGGCTGTGAATCTCAAATTATCAATAAAAAATTCGATGTTATTAGTATCATCTACTTCAGGAATACATATATCATCAGTATTAGCTGTTATCGAGCCAGTCAAAATGACTAAAATAAGTAACAAGAAAACCTTTATTAAAGTTCCTTGTAAATTCATTATTACCCCCTTGTTAATATCCTTTCCATAGTTGCAATTTCTATGCCAATCAATCCCTTTATTATATTTCTTTTCCTAATCAATATTTTCATTTGGTTTAATTAAAATATCCATTGAAATATGTGCAAGTTATTTTTCTTGAGTGTTTCAAGAAATGCCTTTCAGATGATTTTAGTAGTATTTATTTATACGGCGATTTTTAGTATGCTCGTTAAGAGAAATTATATTTGCTAAAAAACAAACAGATTTTATTCTTGTTTCATAGGAGCGATTATGAACGAAGAGCTAATCAAAACCAGATCAATTATCAAAGATTATCCGATGGGTAAGATTAGAGTTAGAGCGTTGAATGGGGTAGATCTACAAATAAATAAAGGTGAGTTTGTTTCCATAATGGGTCCATCCGGATCAGGTAAGTCAACTCTAATGCATATAATGGGTTGTTTGGATACTCCAACTTCGGGAGATTATTATTTAGATGGTGAGAAAATCAGTAATTTGAGTAAAGCACGTTTAGCAGCTATCCGTAATCGCAAAGTAGGTTTTGTCTTTCAAACCTTTAATTTGCTACCTCATCTCAACATTCAGAAGAACGTCGAAATTCCTTTGATATACGCGGGTATAAAGAGTAAAGAGCGGATAAAAAGAACAATTTCAGTTTTAGAAGAAGTCGGTTTAGGTGACAGATTAAAGCATCGTCCATCAGAGTTATCAGGTGGACAGCGACAGAGAGTGGCTATTGCGAGAGCATTGGTAACCAAACCTGCCATCATACTGGCAGATGAACCGACAGGAAATCTCGACTCTACTTCAGGGAATGATATTTTAAGCATTATAAGTGAGCTCCATAAAACCGGTAATACAATAATCGTGGTAACTCACGACAACAATGTTGCATCTCATGCTAACAGAATAATCAAAATTATAGATGGGAAAATAGAAGATAATGGCTCTCTCGTTTAAAGAAAGTCTGTTTGTCGGACTTTCTGATTTTTGGTCACGCAAGATACGTGCTATAATAACTATCTTCAGTATTGTCTTAGGAACTATGTCAATAATAGTTGTCCAATCATTAGTAAAAGGAGTACAGGAATCAACTCTAGCTTGGATGATGGAACGAGGGGGACTAACTCGGATAGACGTAATCCGTAATTGGGAATATAATAATCCCCGCAATCTTCCTACATATTTAACCCTCCGCGAATTCAACCAATTACGAAGTTTAATACCGGAAGCAGAATATGTAACACCTCATCTTTTTACTTGGGGTTTAATAACTTTTGAAAAGGATTTTTATCGGGGAAGTGTTTCAGGAGTTATACCTGAATATCCGAAGATAGAGGAATGGAATGTTTCTGAAGGTCGTTTCATATCGAATATCGATATCAATTACATGAATGATGTCATAGTGCTGGGTAGTACTGTTAAAGAACAACTGTTTGGTAACAGGCAAGCAATCGGTCAGTATCTAACTTATCAGGGGCGTCGGTTACAGGTTATAGGAGTAATGGAAAGAAGGTATTTCCAACCGCAAACTTCAGTTGGCACTGATAATTTTTTAGAGTATCTTAATCGGCGTGCCTTTGTTCCGATCAGTACTATGATCAATAAATTATCAGCAGATGATCGGATCGAAAACATAACCATAAAGGCTTACAATGTTGACGATACTATTGAGTTAAAAGAAAAAGTTGAAACCATACTCTTGGGATTACGGAGTAATGAGCCGGTATTTTTCGTTAGCTCGGCGAAAGAAGGTGCTGATATGATGGCAGGTGGTTCTGCTATTTTCAGTATGATCTTTTTTGTCATTAGTTTGATTTCTCTTTTAGTGGGTGGAATAGTTATAATGAATATCATGATGGCGACAGTACGTGAAAGAACAAGAGAGATTGGAATTAGAATGGCTGTAGGAGCTCGGAGAATAGACATCTTTATGCAGTTTATCATCCAAACTCTTATCATAACAACATCTGGTGGAGTTATTGGTATTTTGATCGGGTTATCAATTTTAGATATTATTGGCGGATACCTTGGTGTTCAAATGACTGGTGGGACATCAATGGTCATCTTATCATTGATAATAACAGCAATTTTAGGACTGACATTTGGTATTTTCCCAGCTATAAAAGCGAGCAATCTTGATCCTGTCAAATGCCTATCTTATGAATAGGGGGAGGAGAGATGAGAAAAATCATAGTTTTTTTACGAAAAGTAATCAGTAAGATAAATCAAGACAGTATAATGAAGGAATCAGCAGCATTAACTTTCATAACCGTATTGAGTTTTATACCCTTTCTGCTACTGATCTTCTTCATTATCCCTGATATCCCCGGTCTTAACATCAGGGAACATTTACAAGAGTTGTTCTTATCTATCCTGCTCCCCGATTCAGTGGAAACTGCCACTTCCTATGTATCAAATCTGCTCGATCAGAAAATGCCCTCCAATATTTTTAACATAGCTCTTCTGATACTGACCTCTTTTGGTCTTTTCAAGTTTATCAATGGTGCATTTGACAGGATACTCAATGTCACGGAATTCGAGAATAAAAGCATCATCTACAAATTAGGCAAATTTATAGTTATGATATTTTTCGGCTTTATCTTCATTCTGGTCCTTTTCTCATCAACATCAGTATCTTTAATAGCTCAAATATTTGACTTTCCGTTTATCCGGAATATTTCGTTTATAATCATCCCGTTCTTGATGTTCTTTTTCGTTAATCTCTTCATATATTTCTTTGCCTCCACCGTTCATTTTCGTGCCTCTTCTTTAGTGATTGGCTCTGCAGTTGCTGCAGCGATTTGGATCATTGTCAAGATGGGGTTCGATTTTTACATCTCAAATTTAACCAATATGGAAGTAGTTTACGGAGTAATAGCCACTTTACCGATCTTTCTCTTCTGGATCTATCTTAACTGGGCGATAATCCTATTTGGAGTTGTCTTGATCGCCATTTTAGAAAATAAAGAATCAAACATAGAGGAATAATATTATGAAATGTGCTTTATTGAGTGTAAGTGATAAAGAAGGTCTTTTATCTTTTGCAGACGGCCTTATTAAAGCCGGATACAGGTTGTTAGCAACTGGTGGTACTGCCAGATATCTACAGGAGAATAATCTGCAGGTAACCATGATCGAAAATATTACCCAATTTCCCGAGATCCTGAACGGAAGAGTAAAAACTCTCCACCCGAAAATTTTTGGCGGGATTTTAGCAGACCGTGATAATCCTGCTCATCTCAGAGAGTTAGAAAACATGTTGATCAATTTGATTGATATAGTTATAGTTAATCTCTATCCATTTGAGAAAATATTCAACGAATATCTCTCCAATAACGAAGTTCAGCATAGTACAATGATCGAGAATATCGATATCGGTGGAGTAACTCTGTTAAGGGCTGCTGCCAAGAACTATCAACATGTTGCAGTTGTTTCTGATAAAGAAGACTACCCGTCACTGCTTGAGGAATTATTGCAAGATGGACAGATTAAACAGGAAACTAGGTTTCTGTTGGCAAGAAAGGCATTTGCCACTACATCCACTTATGACAGATTCATCTGTCAATATCTTCAAAGATTGGCAAATGAACCACCAACAGAACTCTTTCTCTTTCCAAACTGGCATAAGACAGAACTCCGATACGGAGAAAACCCTCATCAAAAAGCAATCTTCTTTTCACCCGGTAGTGAGGGATTGATTGAGCAATTGCAT
>JAHYIR010000012.1 GCA_019429305.1 Candidatus Cloacimonadota bacterium | reverse complement strand
TGGGGTATGTAATAAGATAGCCAGACACTTCAGTGTCTGGTAAAAGGATGGATCAAAACAATCATGCCCCGCATGGGGTATGTAATAAGATAGCCAGACACTTCAGTGTCTGGTAAAAGGATGGATCTATTCCCGCCCGCCACCCAATGGGTCTTTGACCCATTACCTGCGACTGAAGTCGCAGGCTATCATATGGCACCCATAAAGGGTGCTACCGGAGCCAAACAAGGGGAATATTGCTATTAGATATTAGCTATGTAGTGATTAGTTCTATAGTAGGCAGAGCAAGTACATTGGAAGAGAAGCAGGGAGAAAATGTATGACCACGGAGGCACAGAGGGCACGGAGAAAAAGAGAAAATTGTGATGCTCCAGCGGAAGTGAAGCAGGGGGGAATAGTTATTAGCTATATAGTGATCAGTAAAAAAGGGTCACGTGTTACGAGTGAAAGAAAAGTCCATGGGAAGAGAAGCAAGGGGAAAAAGAGTGATCAGTAATCAGTCATCAGTGATCAGAAAAAAAAGGGAAGGAAGAGCAAGTTACCGGAACGCTGGCTTCAGCTGGCAGTATCACTGGCTTCAGCCGGTCTCTGAAGCAAAATAATAAACAGACTTAAGTCTATTTATAAAAATTGTCACCCTGAGTGGTCCGGCTCATTTGCCGGATTATATCGAAGGGTTAGCAAGTCCATGGGAAGGATTAGCAGGGAGAAAAAAGTATGACCACAAAGGCACAGAGCACACGGAGAAAAAAAGAGGCAAAAGAAAAATATTATGATGCTCCAGCGGAAGTAAAGCAAGGAGAAAAGAAAAAATGGGAAAGGAGTTGAGATGAAGATTATTGCTGTAACAACCGGAGATCCTGCGGGAATAGGACCAGAAGTAGTTAAAAAGTGTTTTCGACAATATCAGATAAAAAAAAGTGATGCCTATATAATATATGGGGACTCTTTTTTACCGGCTGGTTTTACTTACATTCGATCTTTCAAAGATCTGGATGGCACAGCACGGGACAGAACAAAGATCATGCTGATCGATAATCCCGGTCAGGTTACAGAAAAACATCACCTTTATGCTATACTGATCCCGGCAAGTGGTGTTACTTTAAGTAAACCGGATCAAAAATCCGGCAAGTCTAGTTATCAGATCCTGCAGAGAGTAGTTGCAGATATCAAAAAATACAAAATTGATGCACTGGTGACCGGTCCGGTGGCTAAAAAATCAATCCAGGAATTTGATCCCGAATTCATTGGTCACACAGAATTCTTGGCTCGGGAGTTTGATTGCCGGAATTTTGTCATGAATTTTGTTTCCAGCAAATTCGATGTAGCTCTTCTAACTACTCATGTGGCTATAAAAGATATTTCTGGTCATATTAAAGAAGAGTTAATCGTTCCCAAGATGAGGTTGGTCTATAATTTTGCGCAACAACGTTATCCAAAGGAGAAAGTAGCACTTTTAGGGCTAAACCCTCATTGTGGGGAAGAGGGGCTATTCGGACAAGAAGAGGAGGTATTGCATAAAGCTGTCAATGATCTTGCTAAAGAAGGGATAATCATTGATGGTCCCTATCCGGCAGATTCCTTTTTTAAATACAAGCTTCGGGAATATCGGCAAATTATTGCCTGTTATCATGATCAGGGGCTGATACCCTTTAAGATGATAACCGGTGAAGAGGGTGTTAACGTTACTTTAGGGTTGCCCTTTTTCCGGGCTTCAGTAGATCATGGTACTGCCTATGACATTGCCGGCAAGGGGATAGCATCGCCGAAGAGTTTGATCAGTGCTCTGGATTTAACTAACCAGATATTAGAAACTCTATGATCAGAATAAAGACAAAGATAGATGAAACTGCTCTATACTAATGAACTGGAATTAAGGGAGCAGTTTGGTCTTACTGCCGGTGTTGATGAGGCAGGGAGAGGTCCTTTAGCAGGACCTTTGGTTGTGTCTGCCTGCATTTTGGACTTGCAATACAGTATTCCCGATCTTAATGACTCCAAAAAAATATCCGAAAGGATTAGAGAGACTATCTATGAGCAGATCATAGACACTGCTATCGATTATCAAGTAATTATCATCTCTGTTGATGAGATAGACCAACTTAACATTCTGGGAGCTACTATGAAGGGGATGGAAGAGGCAGTAAAAGGTCTGCGAATAAAACCAGATTTGGTATTGCTCGATGGAAATAGAAAACCAACTGGTCTTCCGGATGCCTTACCGATCATCAAAGGTGACAGTCAATATGCCTCTATTGCTGCTGCCTCTATCTTGGCAAAAGTCACCAGAGACAGAATAATGAGAGAGATCCATAACTTATACCCGTCATATAATTTCCTTAAAAATAAAGGGTATCCCACAAGAGAACATTGCAAAGCTCTGGTAGAATACGGGATAACTGAACATCACCGACGGAGTTATAAGCCGGTGAAGGAAGCTGAGAGGGAAAAAGTCCAATGGAAGCGAAGCAAGCATTGACCACGGATTAACACAGATTAAAAAGGATGAACACAGATGCTCCAGCGGATGATTAGCAAGGGGGAAATAGCTATTAGATATGTAGTGATTAGTTCTATAGAAGGGAGAGCAAGTCCATGGGAAGAGAAGCAAGGAGAAAATGTATTACCACAGAGGCACAGAGCACACGGAGCAAAAAAGAGGGAAAAGAAAAATATTATGATGCTCCATAAGAAAAGAAGATTTTTTCATGCCCCGAATGGGGTATGTAATAAGATAGCCAGACACTTCAGTGTCTGGTATAGGATGGATCTATTCCCGCCCGCCACCCAATGGGTCTTCGACCCATTACCTGCGACTGAAGTCGCAGGCTATCATATGGCACCCATAAAGGGTGCTACCGGAGCTAAGCAAGGGGAAAATAGCTATTAGATATGTAGTGATTAGTTCTATAGAAGGGAGAGCAAGTCCATGGGAAGAGAAGCAGGGAGAAAATGTATGACCACAGAGGCACAGAGAACACAGAGGTTACGGAGAAAAAAGAGGGAAAAGAAAAATGTTATGATGCACCAGCGGAAGGAATAGCAAGTCCATGGGTAGGAGTAGCAGGAAAAAAAAGAGTTATTAGCTATGTAGTGATTAGTAAAACCTGCGGAAGGGGAAGCAAGCGAAATGGTTACGAGTTACGTGAACAAAGCGAAGGAAGGGATAGCAAGCTAAGATGAAAAGAGTAATCAGTGATCAGAAAAAAATGTACTGTACTGAAATAGGTGGACCAGAAAATAAGGAGAAAAGGATGAGCAAAGTTTATTATATTACATCGAGGGTAGAGAATAATCAGGGTTTGATGGATAAGTTTATCGAATTGTTGGGAAGAGTAGAAATTGGTTTCTTAAAAGAGAAAGATACTGTTTGTATCAAGACCCATTTTGGTGAGGATGGCAATACTACTTTTATATCACCTCTATATATAAGGAAAGTGGTTGATCATCTCAAACGACAAGGGGTTTATCCTTTCATTGGAGATACGAACACACTCTATTCCGGAAGGAGAAAACAGGGGGTGACTCATTTAGAATTAGCTATTGAACATGGTTTTGATTATTCAGTAGTAAAAGCACCATTGGTTATTCTTGATGGTTTGCAGGATCAGTATCGCAGAACTATTGCTGTTAAGCATAAGCATTTTAGAGAGATCAGTCTTGCCGGCACGCTGGGTGATATGGATAGTATGATAGTGATGTCACATTTTAAGGGGCATTTGGCAGTAGGATTTGGCGGAGCGATCAAGAATCTGGCAATGGGGTTGGGAACTCGTAAGCAGAAGCAGTTAATGCATGCCGACGTAAAACCTGAATATGTAGAAAAAAAGTGTATCAAGTGTCGGATCTGTTCACAAATTTGCCCTGTCAGTGCTATTAACTGGGAAGAAGATAAGTTTCTCTTAGATCTAAATATATGTATAGGTTGCGCTGAATGCATTACTAATTGCCCAACGGGAGCTTTACGGATCCTGTGGAATGAGACTCCGGATAATATGTCTGAGAAGTTAGCTGAAACTGCACTCGGAGCTGTGGAGTTTCTCAAAAGGAAATTGTTCTATTTCAATTTCTTGATAAATATAACACCCCATTGTGATTGTTTCGGTGTTTCAGATAATGCCATTGTTGAAGATATCGGGATCTTAGCCTCTTCTGACCCAGTAGCGATAGATAAAGCAAGCTTCGATCTGGTGAGTCAATCAAGTAAACTACAAAACTCAGTGCTGCAGGGTAGGGAAGGAGAACCTTTCCGAACGATGTACAAAGATGTCGATCCTCTACATCAGCTGAGATATGGTGAGAGTATTGGGTTAGGTTCGATGACTTATGAACTGGAGAAATTGAGTTTCTGAGTAAAAAAAGGTTATAGGTTTTAGGTTATAGGTGATAGGTGATGGATCCAATCTATACCAGACACTGAAGTGTCTGGTTATCATATTACATACCCCATTCGGGGCATGAAAAAGATTTATTTCTTCTGCTTTACTGCTGCTGGGGCGTTATCATTTTTCTCTTTTCCACTTTTTCTCTGTGTCCTCTGTGCTCTCCGTGTCTCTGTGGTTATTTATCTCTTCGGAGCTATGCTTCCGATGGACTTGTTTTGCATCTTGCAGCACCCTAAACATAGCGACGGGTGCAATATAATAGCCAGCGGTTTTAACCGCTGGTAATGGGTTGAAGACCCATTGGGTGGCGGGTGGGATTCGATCCAATCTATACCAGACACTGAAGTGTCTGGCTATCATATTTCATACCCCATGCGGGGCATGATTTTTTTTGTGCCCTTTTACCAGACACTGAAGTGTCATGCTATTTTATATCATACCCCATTCGGGGTATGAAAAAGATTTATTTCTTCTTGCTATACTGCTGCTGGGGCGTCATAATTTATCTCTTTTCCACTTTTTCTCTGTGTCCTCTGTGTTCTCCGTGGATGGCTTCGCCGAGCTCGGATGCAGCCACGAAGAAGCAATTTCCTCGGTTCTGTGGTTATTTATCTCTTCGGAGCTATGCTTCCGATGGACTTGCTCTACCTTCTAGAGAACTAATAGCTACATAGCTAATAGCTAATAGCTATTTCTGCATCTGATATGCTTTCCAAACATTTTTGAGTAACATGGCAGTAGTAACACTTCCAATGCCGCCCGGCACAGGTGTTATAGCAGCAGCTTTTTGATAACAATCTTCATAATCAACATCGCCGGTATAGAAACGGTTACCATTCTCGATTACTTCATTAGTTCCTACATCAAGTATGATAACACCATCTTTTATCATATCACCTTTGATAAACCGTGCAATACCAAGGGCTGTGATGAGAATATCTGCCTGCTTTGTATAATCGCCTAAATTTGCTGTCTTGCTATGGCAGACGGTGACGGTGGCATTTCCCGGTTCTTGCTTGTTAAGCAAGAGATTTGCTAAAGGTTTACCAACGATATGACTCCTGCCACAAAGTACAGTATGTTTACCGGTTAAGTTTATCTGATAATAACGGATCATTTCTATGACTGCCGCAGGTGTAGAGGGGAGAAGTGCTTCTGCCTCAAGGAGCATATTACCCAAATTGACCGGATTAAAACCATCTGCATCCTTGAAAGGTGAAATCGTTGCTGCTACAAGATTATCGTTTATGTGCTTTGGGAGAGGTTTTTGAACCATTATGGCATGAACTTGACTATCATTATTAAGGTCATGAATTATTCTTAACAGATCATCTTCTGAAAGATCAGGGGGGAGTTTCTGCAAATCTGCTAAAATGCCGACTTTACCGCTGTTTTTTTGGATGTTACTGACGTAAAACTCAGCAGCAGGGTCTTCACCGATCATAAGGATCGTCAGTTGTGGTTTGATCTCTAAAGATGAGATTTCATTAGTTAAATCTTCATAGATTGACTTTACCAGTGGTTTAGCTCTTAGTTCTTTTTCCATATATCTGTCCTCATAAGTTGTTTTTTTTGTATTCTTTCAACCTTCGATACATTCTGCTGCCAGTTTAAGCAAGCAGTAATCAGCAGAACACTCAGGATGACACTCTTCGGTTAACTAAATGTTTCTAAGCGATATATAATAATTCCAAGTCTATCAAGTGGTGGATAACTTAATCAGATATTTTCTCTCGGATGCGTTCAATCCTGGTTGCTTTGCCACTATTATCATCAACGGAGATAAAGACAGCATTTAATTGCTTGCCTCGCTCGGCAACTTCATATTTGGTCGGCATACCGGTCATCATCTTTTCAAAGATGATCTCCTTTTTCATACCAATTACAGAAGAGTGAGGACCTGTCATACCGGCATCTGTAATATAAGCAGTCCCACCGGGGAGGATCTCTTCGTCAGCCGTTTGGACGTGAGTGTGAGTACCAATAATAGCGGAAACCTGACCATCAAAATAGAGTCCGAATGCTCTCTTTTCTGCTGTAGCTTCGGCATGAAAGTCAACAAAAATGAAATCTGATTGTTGCTTCAAGAGAGGAAGCATCTCTTCCATTACTAAGAATGGAGAGTTGGTCGGATTCATAAAAGCTTGTCCGCAAAGGGTAATTACGGCAAGCTTCTGATTATTTGGTAGGTTCTTGATGAAATATTTGCTACCGATAGCTTTAGGTGGATAATTAGCCGGTTTCAGGATCCTATTTTCTATAGAGAGATAGCTGAGCACCTCTTTCTTATCCCAGAGATGATTACCACCGGTCAAGACATCAATCCCGGCATTAAACAACTCGTCAGCAGTTTTTTCGGTTATACCTAACCCGGAAGCACTATTTTCACAATTAGCGATACAGACATCAATTGCCAATTCCGCTCTTAGCTCCGGTACTCGGTTTTTTACTACCTGTCTGCCCGGTCTGCCGAAAACATCGGCAATAAACAGAATATTCATCTATTTAGCAACTTCTTGAAATCTCGTTTCGCGGATAACAGTGACTTTGATCTGACCGGGATATTGCATCTCTTGCTCTATCTTACGGGCAATGTCAGAGGCAATGTAAACCGATTTGGCATCATCCACGGCAATAGGATCAACGATTATTCTTAATTCTCTTCCAGCTTGGATCGCATAGCATTTATTGACCCCTTCCAGAGAATTAGCGATCTCTTCCAGTTTCTCCAGACGTTGCATATACGATTCCAGTACTTCGCGTCTTGCTCCCGGTCTAGCACC
The DNA here is from genome assembly GCA_019429305.1 of Candidatus Cloacimonadota bacterium. NCBI lineage: Bacteria > Pseudomonadati > Candidatus Cloacimonadota > Candidatus Cloacimonadota bacterium. The sequence continues at coordinate 45,758 of JAHYIR010000012.1, read as the reverse complement.
AGAGATAGCATCTGCAGCTTGCACAAGTGGGGCATAAGCCGATTCAGCAGGAACTTCTTCGTGATGCGCTTCGATAGTATTGATAATGAGGGGACTTTCTCCATTTTTTCGGGCGAAACTGGCACCTAAATGAGCATGAGAACCATCAAATTCATGATCGATAGCTTTTCCCAGGTCGTGCAAGAAACCGGCACGGCGTGCTATTTCCTGATTTAGTCCCAATTCTGCAGCTAAGATACCACAGATCCATGCAGCTTCTTTACTATGCTGAAGAACATTCTGTCCATAACTGGTACGGTAGTTCAATCTACCAATGAGCTTGATAATATTGGGAGATACGTTATGTACATTGAGATCTAAACAAGCTTTTTCACCCAACTCGATCAAATGTTTATCCATATCTTTGCGGGTTTTCTCAATCAGATCTTCTATTCTGCCGGGATGAATTCTACCGTCAACGATCAATTTTTCCAGAGCCAGCCGGGCAATTTCTCTTCTTACCGGATCGAAACATGAGAGAACTACTGCTTCAGGTGTATCATCAATGATCAGATCAACTCCGGATGCTTTTTCAAACGTGCGGATGTTTCTTCCTTCACGACCAATAATTCTTCCTTTCATCTCTTCACTCGGAATTGTAACTACTGATACAGTATTCTCAGAAACGTAATCTACAGACATTCTTTGGATAGCTGTTGATAGATACTCGGCTGAGATCTTGTTAGCGTCGAGCTTGATCTGCTCAAGAGTTTGTTTGACATCATTGGCAGCAAAATTACGTGCCTCATTTAGTAGTTGTGTCTTGAGCATTTGCAGAGCTTCTTCTCTACTCATTTGGGCTATCGTACTAAGCTTCTGTTGCTGTTGGACTGTCAATTCTTCCAACTCTTGTTTCTTCTTCTCCAGCTCTGATTCCCGCATCTTATTGCGATTTTCCAGCTCATTGACCCGGTTCTCTTTTTTATCTAAACCTTCAAAACGTTTGTCAAGAACAGAGAGCCGTTCATTAAACTTCTTCTCCAGAATTCTGATCTCTTTCTTGCGTTGATTTATCTCTTCCTCATGGGCTTTCTTTGTTTTATACCATTCATCTTTTACCTCAAGGAGGGCAGCTTTCTTTTCTATCTGAGTTTTTTGGCGTGTCTCTTCTATCAGTCGTGATGCTTCATTCTTTGCTTCTGATATGATGGTTAGCGCTTTTCGTTTAATAACAAATAAAATTAATGCGGTCAGAAAAAATCCTAAAACAGCACCAATAAGCAAGTATATATATTGTATATTTTCTGTCATTTATTACCTCGTTTTTGTGATTTATATTACCTGCGGTACCGTGCTATTTGTACTTCTTGAACCTAAATTCAAGATGGGCTTCTACCTTTCTTGCTTTTTAAGTCCCGGTCTTGTTGCCGGGCATGTAAGCCACAAGTGGATCGATTCCCAGATTATATATTGGCTCAATTACAAATATATTCACGCATACCGCAGGAGTTTCATTTCTTAGCGATATCTTTAATAAAAGAAGAAATTTTGCTATGTAATTTGTCAATTTCTTTCTTTAAATGATCACTGTCTTCAGTCAGATGAAACAGTTGCTCTGTTAAAATCATTCCTGCAAGTGTTAAAGTATCTTTGGCATCTACTAAACCGTATTTAGCAATAATCTCATCAAGTGTGTTATTCAGATATTCAGCATATTCATGTAATTTATCGGGATCATCTGACCTTAAGCGGTATTTCTTTCCGAGTATTACAACTTCGACTGTCTGCATATCTCTTCTGGGTTAGATTATAATTGGCTTAGCTGAGACAAGATATCGTCAATTCTGGTGGATGCCGTCTTGGTAACACTTTCATAATTAGCGATCTTGTCTTCGTATTCGGCACATTTTTTCTCTGCTATATCAAGAGACTTAGATTTTTCCGCTAAATCTTTTTCTAACTCACTTAATTTCTTTTGTAATGTATCTATAGTACCGCTATTGTCACTATTCTGTTTTTTTAGCTTTTCCGCTTCATCGAGTAGGGTTGCATGTTCCTTTTTCAGCGACTTGTAGTTTTCTATGAGCAGCAGAATCTTTTCTTCCAACTGAGATATAGGTTGTTTCTCCATTGTTTACCTCATTTCTATCTTATATTCTTTTTCTAATCTGCTTTTGATCTCTTGCAGCGAGTTGTTAACGAACTCGTCGGTTAGAGTCCCTTGATTTGAGTTAAAGATGATACTGTATGTTAAACTACGGTATCCAGCCTGAATATTCTTACCTGTGAATTCATCAATGAGAGTAATATTCTTAATTACATCTCTATCCGCAGATCTTATAGTATTATCAATACTCTGATGTTCAAACTTCTTATCTATAATGAATGAGATATCTCGTATTACTGCAGGATATCTGTTTATTTCCTGATAGACCGGCGATTTTTTTATTCCACATTGTAGGATTTGAGAAATATCAATGTCAAAGAGAAAGAGAGCATTTTCGATCTCCAGTTTCTTTGCCAATAGAGGATCGAATTTACCAAGATTACCAACTTTCTGTCCGTTAACTAATATATCAATAGCAGATTCTTGCTGATAATATTTCATCTCGGTAGGTTGGAATATTACCTGATTATCCGTTATCAGTGATACAAGTCCTTCAACATAACCTTTCACGGCAAAGATGCTTGATCTGTCTGTCTTGTATTTCCAATGAAGTTTATTGATATTGCCAACAACTGCTCCGGCTAAGAAGTATCGCTCTGCAGGTTTATCATCTTGTTTTAAGAATACTTTTCCCAGTTCAAAGAGTTTGATATCGGTTTGCCCATTCGAGAGATTGAACTGCACATTCTTTAACAAACCCGGCAAGAGAGAGGTTCTCATTATAGAAAAACTTGCTCCCAAAGGATTGATCAACTCAAAATAAGGGGTACGATAATCATCTTCAGCTAATGCCAAAGTTTTTAGGATAGCCGGTTCTGAAAAAGAAGAATTTATAGCTTCATAAAACCCATTATGAACAAGATAATCAGCAATCTCTCTTTTTGTATAGAACCAATCCAGATCGGTTATAGTCTCTCTTTCCGGTTTCTCCGGGATGTTGTTATAACCATGAAGACGAATGATCTCTTCGATCAAATCAATTTCTCTTGCTAAATCCTTTCGATAAGGGGGAATAGTGAAAGTAATGGTTTGTTCTTCAGAGATCGTCTCGCAATCTTTCTGATTAGAGATGTTATTGGCAATTAATCCTAAAGGTCTCAGATACTCCCAAATGTCATGATTTGATAACTCAGTAGTCAGAAGCTCATTAGCTCTTTTTGCCCTTAATCCGATCTCTGTGATCGGGTTGGGTGACGGATAAGAATCTCTAAGCACAACGACTTCCCCTTGGCAGAGTTCAGTAATCAGATCGGCAGCTCTTTGACTGATCAAAGCTACAGTTTCATCAGATAAATTACGTTCGAAGCGATATGAAGAGTCTGTGTTGATCTTCAACCGGGCAGCAGTATGCCGAATGGATAAATTAGAGAAATTCGCCGCCTCTAAAACTATTGTATGTGTTGCAGGGGAAATAGCACTGTTCTTACCGCCGATAATTCCGGCTATGGCTACCGGTTTAGTACCATCAGCTATAACTAAATCATCTTCTAACAATACATAATCTTTATGATCAAGAGCAGAAATAGTTTCACCTTTCTGAGCTCTTCTGACTCTGATCTGCTTGCCTTCTAAGAGTGAATAATCAAAAGCATGCAGAGGATGTCCAAACTCCATCATAACATAATTCGTTATATCAACTATGTTGTTGATGGGAGTTATCCCTACTGCCATTAATTTTCTCTTCAGCCAATTAGGAGATTCTTTTACTTTTACTCCGGTTATCACTTGAGCGATATAGCGTGGGCATAGGTTTGTCGCTTCATTTGTCAGATTAAAGGGAACATTATCGGCTGTTATGGTTGATAAAAATCCCGGAGGGTATATATATCCATCAGTAGGAAATCTATCAGGAAGGTGAAGTGCCTTTTTTGTAAGAGCAGCTACATCTCTGGCTAAACCTAAGATACCCAATAAATCTGGACGATTAGGTGTTATCTCCACTTCGAAAATGGTATCAGAAATATCTAAATAACTACGCAGATCTTTTCCTAATGGGGCATCTTGGGGTAGGGATAAGATCCCTGAATGATCTTCCGAAATACCTAACTCGCTCTCTGAACAGAGCATTCCTTCTGATTCAACACTGCGGATGTTGACTCTTTCTATTGTTCTGTTACCTAACTTCACCCCGACAGGAGCATAGGCAGTTAACATGTCCTGCTGACAGTTAGGGGCACCACAAATGACCTGTTTTGTTGTTGAACCGGTATCAATCAAGCAAACATGAAGCTTATCTGCATCGGGATGTTTCTCAACTTTAACTATTTTAACGATAATAATCTCTTTTAACTGCTCAGCTGGAGAGTGATAACCTTCTACTTCGATCCCACCGAAGGTCATTATTTTGGCTAATTCAGACGGATCTTGCGGTAATTCAACAAACTCTCTTAGCCAGTTATAACTGAAAATCATAAATTATCCTTTATTTGTGAATGTGATCGTTGATATCTAACTTACGTTAATGAAATACTCTACAACCTATAACCTAACGCCTAAATTTATGAAAATTGCTGTAAGAAGCGAAGATCATTCTCAAACAATAATCTGATGTCGGGTAGTTGATACTTGAGCATAGTTATGCGGTCAATACCCAAGCCAAAGGCGTAACCGCTGTAGATCTCAGGGTCTATGTTCAACATCGAAAAGACGTTTGGATCTACCATCCCGGCACCACCAATTTCCAACCAGCCGCTGTTCTTACAGATATTACAACCCTTGCCATAACAGTTGAAACAGATCAGATCAAATTCTGCGCTTGGTTCCGTAAATGGGAAAAAATGAGGACGAAAGCGTGATTTGATCTCTTTTCCGAACATCTTAACCGCAAAGCTATTAAGAATGCTTCGTAAGTCTCCAAAGGTAATACCTTTAGCTACTGCCAATCCTTCACATTGATGAAAAAATGGTGAATGAGAAGCATCCGGTTTATCATTTCTATAGCATCTGCCAATTGAGATAACCTTTAATGGTGGACGGTGTTGATCCATAGTGCGCACTTGAACCGTTGAAGTCTGGCTGCGTAGCAATAGTCTATTATTGGGGGTACTCTCAGTAGATTGTTTAAGATAAAAGGTATCCATCTCATTTCTGGCGGGATGATCCGGTGGGGTATTTAAGGCGTCGAAGTTATGATATTCATCATCTATATCCGGACCTTCTACAACATCAAATCCCAAACTGATGAAAATATCCTCAATTTTACGCCAGATCAAGGTTAATGGATGCAAATTACCTTTTTCCGGAATAAACCCCGGGAGTGTCAGATCAACCTTATCTTGTTGGATAGTTTGCTGGTATTGCTGATTAAGAATCTCTTGAGCTCTATTCTCTATCAGACTCTCGATCTCACGCTTTACATCATTTATTGCCTTACCAAAAAGTGGTCTCTCTTCAGGTGGAAGAGTACCGAGTTTCTTCATTAACTCGGTTAATAAACTTTTCTTGCCTAATGCGTGCGATTTGGCATTATTTAGTTCGTATTCATTCTGAGCTGCTGCTATCTCGTGTTTGAGCTGTTCCAGTAATTCTCTCAGTTCACTTTCCACTATTACACCTGATATTAATTAGCATTAGATTTCACTAAATCACATAATTTAACAAAAGCATCCGGATCGTTCATTGCTAAAAAAGCAAGTGCTTTGCGATCAATATCTACATTAGCTTTATTTAAGCCATTAATAAAGGCACTATATGTAAGTCCGTTTAAGCGAGCTGCGGCATTGATTCTAAGAATCCATAATTTACGGAATTCCCGTTTTCGATTTTTGCGATCGCGATATGCATAGAGCCAACCCTTTTCTACTGCTTGACGAGCTACTCGATATTGACGGCTGCGAGCTCCAAAATATCCTTTGGCTGCTTTTAAATATTTCTTTCTACGTTTTTTAGCTGCTACATTATTTACTGCACGTGACATTTTTTTCTCCTTTTAATTCTCAAAAATTTATGAACTTATCATTTTTCTAACACGGGGTACATCTGCTGCTACAACATAACCGGCTTGTCGTAATTGTCGTTTACGCTTCCTGGTTTTCTTTGTTAAGATATGCCCTAAATATGCATGTTCACGCTTGATCTTACCGGTGGCTGACATCTTAAAACGTTTAACAGCACCTTTTCTCGATTTCATCTTAGGCATTTAATCCTCCTTTTTATCATCTATATTCTTAATTTAAAATTACGTTCAATCTATGCTGTTGACTCTTCTTCGGCATTAGCAATATCTTTGCGAGCTACCATGATCATGGATATTGTTCTCGCTTCCTCAGTCGGTTTTGTATCTACCTCAGCATAATCCTTTAAATCTTCGATCAGACGTTCTAAAAGATGATAACCCAAATCTTTATGAGCAATTTGTCGTCCTTTAAAACGGATGGTGAATTTTACCTTGTTCTGCTGTTTCAAGAACTTAATGGCATTACGTTTCTTAAACTCGAAATCATGTTCTTCGGTATTAGGACCCATTTTGATCTCTTTTAGTTGTACTACATGTTGTCGTTTTTTAGCTTCTCTAACACCCTTCTCTTTGTTGTAATAATATTTGTCGAATCGCATTATCTTGCACACCGGAGGATCAGCTCCGGGAGCAATTTCTACTAAATCAAGTTCGGCATCGTCTGCCATTTGCAAAGCTCTGTCAAGATCTACAATTCCAACTTGTTTACCATCGGCACTAATGAGTCGTACCTTAGTAGCGGATATCTGTTCATTTATCCTCTCCTTAGGTACCTCGATCTTTAATTTTGCCTTACCTTTTCTTATGCGTATTATATAACACCTCCTTATACGCTTTTTCATAAAAAAAAGCGGGTGAACAAAGTCCACCCGCTTTTCAGAAAAATAGTCTTTTGCTATTTCTTTTTCTTATCCACAACCTTAACAAGCTATCTTTACTCGTTAGGTAGAAGCAGGCAGCTTCATTTCTACTACTTATTTTTCAGTAACAGCTTTTTCAGTGGGGATAGTTAGTCAAGAGTTTTTTAAATAAAATCCATTTTTTTTAATCATCTAACTATGATTTATCAGCAGTTACTGATGCATGTTTACACAAAATCGCCTTAAATTGAGTGTAGGGGCAATTCACGAATTGCCCACACTAAACTAAAAGAAATTTGCGGGTTTCTTTGTTAATTTATAGAAGAACTGGGCATCAATAATTCAGATGAGATTATAAATAAAAAAAGGGCAATTCGTGAATTGCCCCTACAGAGAACGAATACTTTGCTTTGAAAACAAATCTGTTATATTTCAACCAATAAGGAGCATACGAATTAGCTATAGCTTATTCGTATGCTCCCCTGAGGTCAATCATTGGTAAATCATAGATCAAGAAAAGGATTCTCTTTTGCTCAAGTGGTTAAATCAGTTATATTTTTTAAATATGAAGTTTCTAAGTGGAGATATTATGAACAAGGATTTAGATAAATGGATATTTGATATCGAAGGGATGACCTGCGCAGGATGTGCCGCTACGATAGAGAAAAGACTTAATGAGTTACCGGGTATTTCCGAAGCTCATGTCAACTTTGCTACAGCCAAAGCTTATATAACACTAGATGAGTCAAAGATATCAGCTGATGAGATAGCCAAGCAAGTAGCCAAAATAGGTTATAAAGCGGCATTACATCAAGCCGAAGAATTAGAAACTATAACATTAAATATCAAGGGGATGTCCTGCACAAGTTGTGTCTCCAATATAGAAAGTATTCTCGGTAACAGTGAAGGGATCAAGAAGGTTGATATCAATTTTGCCAATGAAAAAGGGATTATCACTTACGACCCCACAGTTATTAAATTGGCAGACATTAAGAAAATCGTTGCCTCTGTCGGTTATGAAGCCGAAGTTCAAGATGATACAGTAGTGGAAGAGAAAGATAAAAGCATTCAAATAGCTTATAAAAAGATGCTATATGCAGCGATCTTAGCCGGTACGATTATGACACTTATGATCATCAGAATGTTCGGAGTGAAGATCCCTGCATATCACCTGTTAACTGTTCTTCTCGGCTTCCCGGTTGTTTTCATTCTCGGTAGTAAAGTTCACCATTCCAGCTGGCTTTCTATCAAAAACAAAGTCGCTAATATGGATGTATTGGTCAGTCTTGGGTCTCTGCCCCCTTTTATTATAGGGCTTTCGGGATTCTTTTGGCAAGTACAGACCTTTATAGAGATGGCGGCAACGATCATGACTTTTCATCTGATCGGTAAATATTTGGAAACAAAAGCCAAAGGGAAAACTTCAGAGGCGATAAAGAAACTGATCAAGCTGGGAGCTAAGACAGCCCGTATCCAGAGGGGAGATGAGGAGATAGAAGTTTCCGTTAAAGAGTTGGTGATAGGTGATTTGATGATCATCAGACCGGGTGAAAAGATCCCCATCGACGGCATAATAATAGAGGGAAATACGAATATAGATGAGTCGATGGTAACCGGGGAATCGATGCCGGTCTTCAGGCAAGAGGGTGATGAAATTATTGGCGCAACGATCAATAAGCAGGGTTATATAAAAGCAAAAGTTACCAAAACAGGTAAAGAAACATTTCTCGCCCAGGTAATCAAACTTGTCGAACAATGTCAGGGTTCGAAAGTTCCGATCCAAGATTTTGCAGATAGGGTAACTGGTTATTTTGTTCCCATAATCCTTGTTTTAACTTTTCTGACCTTTCTTTCCTTTAATATCTTTCCCTCATTCCACAGGATCATTATTGAATGGGGTGCAACTTTTCTTCCTTGGGTCAATCCCGATCTGACAAACTTAACACTCGCCTTTATTACAGCCACAGCTGTTTTGGTCATTGCCTGTCCCTGCGCTCTCGGCTTAGGAACCCCGACAGCTCTTATGGTTGGTAGCGGACTGGGAGCAGAAAACGGGATCTTGATCAGAAGCGGAGAAGCTGTCCAGACACTTCGAGAGGTAAAGGCGGTTGCCTTTGATAAAACAGGAACGATCACTTCCGGTAAACCGGTAGTGACTGATGTAATTACCTACAATAATTATGGAGAGCAAGAATTATTGCTCTATGCAGCTTCATTGGAGAACAGTTCTGAACATCCTTTAGCACAAGCAATAATAGATAAAAGCAAAGAGTATGAGATAGATTTGTTGCCTGTAAAAGAGGTCAGTGCCATATCCGGTAAAGGTATTAAAGGATTGATTGAAGGTAAAGAAGTGCTTGCCGGTAATAGAAGAATGCTGGAAGATCATCAAATTTCTTATCAAATTGCAGAATCCGATATTCAAAAGCTGGAAGCAGAAGCGAAAACATTGTTATTGGTTGCTATTAATAAAAAATTGGCTGGGCTCTTAGCAGTAGCCGATCAAATAAAAGAGGATTCGGTAACAGCTATTAGCAGATTAAACGAAATGGGTATTACTACTATCATGCTGACCGGGGATAACTATAAAACCGCCCAAGCTATAGCTGAGAAAGCCGGAATCAAGAAAATTGCTGCTGAGATCTTACCGGAAGGGAAAGTCAATGAAATCATTAAACTCCAAAAAGAATTCGGGATCGTAGCCATGGTTGGTGATGGGATAAATGACGCTCCAGCTCTTAAACAAGCCAATGTGGGGATAGCATTAGGCACTGGGACCGATATTGCGATCGAATCGGCTGACGTTACTCTTATTCGCAGTGAATTGGTCAATGTAGTTTATGCTATCAAGCTATCCAAAGCTATATTTAGAAAAATAAAGGAAAATTTCTTCTGGGCATGGTTCTATAATCTTATAGCCGTTCCAGTGGCAATGCTCGGACTTCTTCATCCCATGATAGGGGCTGCTGCTATGTCGATGAGTTCCTTGAATGTCGTTTACAATTCTCTGAGATTGAAAAAGTTCCGGCTAAGAGAGGGATGATCGTAAATTAGGTTTTAGGTGATAGGATCAAATGAGGAGTCCTGAAAATAGTGGTCTAAAAAAAAGAGAAAACACAGCTTGTAGGGGCGACCAATGATCGTCCTTTTTTTATAAGACAAACAATTTCATAAGTATTAAACGATCACAATAGAACCTAAATATTAGAAATAACTTGCCAAATTTTACTTCTACAAATATCTTACAAAAAATAAGAAAATTAGTATTTCTTGGCACAAGATTTGCTGATTTGTTTATAGATTTTTGATTCTTTATGAACTTTTAAAAGAAGCTAAATAAAAGTGCGAGGTTTGCCATGTTAAACAACAAAAAAGTATTATTCCTTTTGTTATTGCTGTTAGTCTTCATATCCTTTAATTATGCAGTTTTTCAGTCAATCGAATTCGAAAATCGTGAAACTAGAACTGTAGTGACTTCCAGTGATCTTTATGGTCTTTCTCTGTTTTATCAATTTGATCGTTTGAACCATTTTACTGTTTCAACCGAACAGGGAGAATTCACTGAGATTCTGATCGATTCCATGGGTCAGACAAATGATATCGGAGAGCCGAAACTACCTATAAGCCGTAGATTTATTGCTGTTCCACTTGGGGCAGAAGTAGCTATACGTGCCTTAAACTATGAGGTAGCTGAATTTGTTTTAGCTGATTTTGGAATTTCCTATCCGATCATGCCGGCTCAGCATTCAGTACCCAAGTGTCCAGATATTGAGCCACCGCCGTTTGAGTTTAATGAACAGGCATATAATCGTATCTCTTATACTGGTCAACCTTTAGTGAAGGCAGAAGAGGTCGGCATTATGCGGGGTGTTAGACTATTTGCTGTTGAACTTTATCCGATTGATTATAACCCTCAGGCAGGAACAATTAGAGTTTATAACGATGTCGAAGTAGAAGTGACCTTTATTGGTGGAGATTTTGCTGCAACGGAAGAGTTACGACAAAGAACTCACTCCCCGTATTTCGAGTTCTTATATGAAGAGCAGATCATGAACTATGAAACGGTAGCAGAGAGACAAAATCTGACTCGTTATCCGGTGAAATATATCATCATTACTCATTCAATGTTCGTTGATGCTTTAGATCCTTTCATTGATTGGAAGACAATGAAAGGATTTGAAACAATTGTCGGTGTAATAGGCAGTCCTGAAGTAGGGTCAACGACAACCTCTATCAAGAATTATATTCAGGGTATCTGGAATGCTGCCAGTCCGCAAGACCCTGCACCCTCATTTGTCTTGTTTGTAGGCGATACAGCACAAATACCGGCTTATAGCGGCGGTGATACGGTGGGGAACCACATATCTGATCTGCATTATGTCAGGTTAGAGGGTACCGATTATTTACCAGAGATGTTTTATGGCAGGTTTTCCGCTAATAATCTTACTGAATTACAACCACAAATAGATAAAACTCTATTTTATGAGAAATTACAAACAACTGATCCCTCTTATTTAGGAGAAGTGGTACTTATCGCTGGTGTTGATGCAAGTTGGGCACCTTCTCATGCGAATGGGCATATTAATTATGGCACAGAACATTACTTTAATGCATCAAACGGCATTTATTCACATACATATCTATATCCTGCATCGGGTAGCAGCTCAGCAGCAATAATTAATGATGTTAGTAATGGGGTTGGTTACGTAAACTATACAGCTCACGGTTCATCAACATCATGGTCAGATCCGAGCTTCACGATATCTAATGTATATAATCTGCAAAATGATGGTAAATACACCTTCGCAGTTGGCAATTGTTGTGTAACAAATAAGTTTGAGGTAACTGAGTGTTTCGGTGAAGCTTGGCTTCGAGCACCCAATAAAGGAGCTATTGGCTATATTGGAGGAACAAACAACACTTATTGGAATGAAGATTATTGGTGGGGAGTAGGTTATATAGGTTCGGTTCCGAGTCACGGTAACGCTGTACCTTATAACTCAGCACAACTTGGTATGTTCGACCGGCTTTTTCATACTCATGGTGAGAGTTTTACAAATTGGTTTACTACCGGTGGGGCAATGATCTATGCTGGTAATTTAGCCGTTGAGCAATCGACCAGTTCACTGAAAAACTATTATTGGGAGATCTATGCTCTGATGGGTGATCCATCATTAACCCCATATATGCGAGAACCACTGGAAAATATTGCTAATTATCCGCAACAGATCTTTTTGGGACAAAGTGAGATACAGATCACTGCTGAGCCCTATTCTTATGTTGGACTTTCTATGGATGGAGAACTATACGGTGCCGGATTGGTAGATGCAGCTGGTCAATTAACATTAGAGTTTACACCATTTACTTCTCTTGGTGAAGCTACTCTGGTAATAACGCTTCAAAACCATGCTCCTATTATCAGTGAGTTACAGATTTTACCATTGGCAGGTCCCTTTGTCGTTCTGAACGATTATGAAATTGTTGGTAATATGGAATATACACCACAGTATGGTGAAACAGTCAATTTCCATGTTACTTTAGAAAACCTTGGAATCGAGACAGCGACTAATGTTTCAGCTCAACTGTCAACAGAAGATACATATATTACAATTGTTGACGATTATCAGTTTTTTGGGAATATAAATGCAGGATCGACAACTACAGTTAACAATGCTTATCAGATTCTGATTGCTGATAGTATTACTAACCAGCACAGGGTCTTCTTTACACTCCAGATAACAGATAATGATAATGAATGGTCTTCCAATTTCAACTTCTATGTAAATTCTCCTGTACTTGAAGTGAGCAATCTAATGATCCAAGATCCACCACCAGGTGGTAATAATAATGGTAGATTAGATCCCGGTGAAACAGTCTCCATGGTGTTCACTGTTGAAAATATTGGACAAGCAGCATCTCAAGCCGGTACTGCAACTTTAGAGGTTAATAATCCTCTTGTCGACATATCAACACCTGTCTATAATATTACAGCAATTTCTCCGGGTGCTAATATTCAAACTATCTATACAGTAACCGTTGATGAAAGCATCAATCCGGGTACTGTTGTTGAGTTTACCAAAACAATGGATTATGGTGCTTATACTACTGTGTATTATCGCTATATACCGGTAGGTTTGGTCTTAGAAGATTTCGAAACGGGTGATTTCAGTTCGTTCCCCTGGGAATTTGCCGGAAATGCTGACTGGACTATTGTCACAGATAATGTTTATGAAGGTCTATACTCAGCCAAATCGGGCACTATTGCTCACAATCAAAACACAGCAATGGAAGTGACACTGAATGTTGCAGCTAATAGTGAGATCAGTTTTTATCGCAAAGTATCTTCAGAAGCGAATTATGACTTCCTCTACTTCTTCATCGATGGAGTACAGCAAGCCCAATGGTCGGGAGAAGTTGACTGGTCGCAAGTATCATATCCTGTCAATGCCGGAGAACGAACCTTCCGCTGGACCTATATGAAAGACGGATCTGTAAGTTCAGGTTCAGATTGTGCTTGGGTAGATTATATTGTCTTTCCGGCTCTTATACCGCAAGACTCACCTCGTAATCTAATAGCCCACGCTGGTAATGGATATGTAGACCTATCTTGGTCTACTCCAGTTGATGGAGTTCCTTCATCTTATAATATATATAAGAATGGTTCACTTGTAAATAATACAGGAAATTTGACTTATACAGATAACAGTGTTATTAATGGAGTTACCTATACATACTATGTAACTGCTGTTTATCCGACCTATGAATCAGGACCTTCCAATACAGTTCAGGCAATACCGAATACTATCCAGATAGTAGATATTGGTACAGGTACCAGTGTTAATGGAACTAGTTCAGCAGCTCCAATAAATATCTGGTATAGAAGTTTAAGAGGTCAGATGGTTTACACGGCTGCAGAGATCAATTCAGCAGGATTTCAAGGACCGGGTCTAATTACTCATCTCGGATTTTATGTAACCCAAACACCACTCTATAGTTTACCAAACTTCTTAATCAGAATGAAGCATACAACAGCAACTAATGCTTCTGCTCATGATCCGGGACCATATCAGGCAGTTTACACTACTGCCTCATACACTCCAAATGCCGGTGGTTGGGATATGCTGGAATTATCAGAACCATTTGAATGGAATGGAGTAGATAACATTTTAGTTGATACAGCTTTCAGCTTAGTACCTAACTATAATGCCTCAGGTCAGCAGAGGATATTCAATTCTTCAAATGGGTTCAGGTATGTTTGGAATGATAATTCCGACCAAACTAATTCTACTACAACAACCACAGCGAATTATAAACCTCAGATAAGAATGCAATTCGTTGATGAATCAGAGCCGCCATATTTAGATGTCCCGGAAATCATTGATGTGTATGTTGAAAACGGTAATATTTATATATCGTGGGTAGAAGTTATTGGTGCTACGGATTATCTAGTCGAGTCAAGTGATTCGATAGAAGATGAGTTTCTTCCTCATACCCCAGAGGGGATATTCAGCGTTGAGGGGAATATTGTAACTTGGGAAAGTCCTATAACAGACCCGATGAGATTTTACAGAGTAAAAGCTCTTATAACGCCCCCAGTATCAAGATATCCTGATCTAAACAAAACAATTAGGGGTAGCAGAGAATAACCTAACATCACAATCAGTATTAAGTTAATTGAGCGGTGAGTTAACTCTCCGCTCAATTTTTATGGAAATTACGTCATTGCTTTCATTTAATTAAAAGGATGGCATACAAATTGCTATATTAAAGTATAGTATTGTATATTAAAGATAGAAGGTAATTTAAAAAACATAAATGAGAGGTAATTAATGTTTATTAGGAGTAAACCAGTATTCTTAACGATATTGCTGTTTGTCTTTATTTCATGTAACTATGCAGTCTTTCAGGCAATAGAGTTTGAGAATCGTGAATCAATTACTGAGGTACTTTCCAGTGACCAAAGTGGAGTATCTTTGTATTATCAATTTGACCGTTTAAATTTTTTTACTGTTGCAACAGACCAAGGGAATTTTACGGAGATTTTTATCAATGAACTTGCTCATACCAACGTTATTGGTGAACCGAAACTCCCTATGAGTCGTCGTTTTATAGCAGTTCCATTGGGAGCTGAAGTATTAGTGCGAACTGTTAACTATCAGGTGTCTGAATACCAGTTATCCGATTATGGAATTGAATACCCTATCATTCCTGTCCAGCATCCTGTACCAAAGTGTCCGGATGCAGAACCGATACCTTTTGAATACAATTCTGAAACTTATAGCAGAGCAACCTATTTTGATCATCCTTTAGTATTAGTAGAAGAGATCGGTATAATGAGAGGGGTTAGACTCTTTGCTGTTGAACTCTATCCTGTTGATTATGCTCCCCAAGCAGGTACTTTGAAGGTTTATAATGATATTGAAGTAAAAGTAAATTATGTCGGAAGTGATTTTGCTGCTACTGAGGAGCTGAGACAGAGAACTTATTCACCGTATTTTGAATTTTTATACCAAGAACAGATAATGAATTTTGAACCGATAGCAGAGAGACAAAACCTGACTCGCTATCCGGTAAAGTATATTATAATTACTCATTCAATGTTTACAGATGCTTTAGAACCTTTTATCGAATGGAAGTTAATGAAGGGTTTCGAAACAATTGTCGGAGTTATAGGTAGTCCGGAAGTAGGTTCAACAACAACTTCAATCAAAAACTATATCCAGGGTATCTGGGATGCTGCTACCCCGGAAGATCCGGCACCATCCTTTGTGCTCTTTGTAGGAGATACAGCGCAAATCCCGGCGTATAATGGACAGACCGGTTCACACATAACAGATTTGCATTATGTTCGATTAGAGGGTACTGATTTCTTGCCTGAAATGTTTTATGGTAGGTTTTCAGCTAACAATCTAAATGAACTACAACCACAGATTGATAAAACATTGGTTTATGAAAAATTGCTCATACCGGATCCCTCCTATTTAGGAGAAGCAGTTCTTATTGCCGGAGTTGACTCTTGGTGGGCAACATCACACGGTAACGGGCATATCAATTATGGAACAGAGCATTACTTCAATGCTTCTAACGGAATATTAGCTCATGCGTATCTCTATCCTGCTTCAGGAAGCAGTTCTCAAGCGATAATCAACAACGTCAGTAATGGTGTCGGATATGCTAACTATACAGCACATGGTTCACCAACTTCCTGGTCAGATCCGAGCTTTACGATTAATAATATATACAGTCTACAGAATGAAAACAAATATCCTTTTGTTGTTGGTAACTGTTGTATCACCAATAAATTTGATGTATATGAGTGTTTTGGTGAAGCATGGTTAAGAGCACCAAATAAAGGTGCTATTGGTTATGTAGGTGGAACGGACAACACTTATTGGAATGAAGATTTCTGGTGGGGTGTTGGACATATAGCAAATATCCCTAACCATGGGAACGCTTTACCATATGCTTCTACCGGACCCGGAATGTTTGACGGGCTGTTTCATACACACGGAGAAGATTTTGTTAACTGGTACACTACAGGTGGAGCTATGATTTATGCCGGCAACATGGCAGTGGAGCAATCTAACAGCACAATGAAAAATTATTACTGGGAAATTTACTCTCTCATGGGAGACCCCTCTTTAACCCCTTATATGCGGGAGCCATTAGAGAATATTGCTATTTTCCCACAGCAAATCTTTTTAGGTCAGAGTCAGATCCAGATATCTGCTACACCTTATTCTTATGTAGGTGTTTCCATGGATAGTGAGTTACATGGAGCAGGATTAATCAATGCATCAGGTCAAATGACTTTAGAGATTACCCCCTTTACTACCCCGGGAATTGCTCATATAGTAATCACTCTGCAAAACCATGCCCCAATTATTGCCGAAGTACAAGTTATCCCCAATGAAGGTCCTTACGTTATCATGAGTGATTTTGAGATAGATGTTGTTGGGAGTACAAACAATACCCCTCAATTTGGAGACACAGTCAATCTTCATATTACTCTCGAAAACGTCGGAGTTGAGTCAGCTACTGGTGTTGCAGCCCAGTTGTCAACAGAAGATACATATATAACGATCGTTGATGGTTACGAACTTATTGGAGACATAGATGCCGAAACAGCACTAGTTTTTGAAGATGCATTCCAACTACAAATAGCGAATAACATTCCTGATCAGCATCGTGTGTTTTTCATTATTAGTATTACAGATAACGAAGAGGTTTGGACCACGAACTTTAATATTGTTGTTAATGCTCCTGACTTGGTAATAGAGTATCCTACAATAAATGATCCGGCACCGGGTGGAAATAATAACGGGTTATTAGACCCGGGTGAAACAGCCACTTTAGTATTTCCTATTTCTAACAATGGAAATGCAATGTCTCCGGATACTATCATTAGATTTACTAGTGGCTCTCCCTATCTGACACTATTGAGTGATGAATTTGTTAATATTGGCTTTATTGGTGTTGGCATGACCTTACAAGCTGAATTCAATATCGCTGTTGATAGTAGTTTACCCATTGGCACAAGTATTACAACAGGTGTAAATCTATTCTCAGATGCTTATGCAGCACAAGAAACTATAGTATTACCGATTGGCTTATTGATAGAAGATTTCGAAACTGGTGATTTCTCTTCTTATCCATGGCAATTTTCAGGTAATGCTAATTGGTTTATTGATACTTCACAGTCATATTCAGGAAGCTATTCAGCGAGGTCAGGTACCATTACTCATAATCAATCAACTTCCTTAAGTGTAACAATGAACAGTCCAGCAGCTGGAGAAATTAGTTTCTATCTGAGAGTGTCTTCTGAAGCGAATTACGATTTTCTGAGATTCTTTATAAATAATCAACAACAAGGCGAATGGTCAGGAAATGTAGTTTGGCAACAGGTTTCGTTCCCCGTACAAGCAGGGAATAACACTTTCCGTTGGACCTACATAAAAGACTATTCGGTTTCTTCAGGTTCTGATTGTGCCTGGATTGATTATATTATTTTCCCTGCAGCAGGGACAGCATCCTCTGGTCCTATATTTGCTGCCTATCCCTTAGAATTAGATTTTGGTGGAGTTCCAGTAGGTCTATCTGATTCAAAACAGATAACAATCAGCAATTTTGGTGATGAACAATTGACTGGCACTATAATTAGCTATGAAGGTTTTATTATTGAAGACTATACCCTGAGAAGTATAGACGGGAAGATACTTGAGAAGGATAACGATCTAAGAATTGATAATCAGAGAGAGAACCATTTAAATAGAGATAATGACAGAAGCGCTATAAAACAACGAATGGAATACGATTATAGCGTTCCAACAGAGAGCTATCTGACGCTACAACTGCTCTTCGTCCCGGAAGAAGAAATTGATTATAGTGGTCAGATCAATATTACCAGTAATGATCCACTTCATCAAGAGATGCTGATTGACGTTATGGCTTATGGAACCTCAGCTTTGCTCTCACCAATAAATTTACAAGCAACAATACAAGGCAATTTGGTAATGCTATCTTGGGAATCATTAATACAACCGGGCAGTAGAGAGCGAGCAGAGGATCTAAGACTTGATTTATTAGGGTTTAATGTCTATCGAGATGATCAGATCATCAATCAGGAACTTATTTTAGATACATCTTATGAAGATACTCTGTCTTCACCGGGTAGTTATCTATATTACGTAACAGCTGTCTATGATGAAGGTGAATCAGAACCTTCAAATATCGTTCAGGTTGATCTATTATCTGCTGATGAGGATACTATATTACCCTTTGTGACTAAACTGAATCAAAATTATCCCAATCCATTCAATCCAGATACAACAATTGAGTTTACACTTAATGTTCGTCAACCGGTTAAGATAGCAATCTATAACATCTCAGGACAGCTGGTCAGAGTAGTTGTTGATGAAGTATTAGATGCAGGCATACACCAAGTAGTTTGGAATGGAATGGGTAATGCTAATAAGCCACTTGCTAGCGGAATATATCTTTACAGAATGAGTACTGATAATTATGTAGAAACTCGCAAGATGATTTTATTGAAATGATTTTATAACTTATTGTTAATATAGATAAAAGGAAAATCAATGGAGGATTTATGAAAAGAATATACTTATCCCTGATGATTCTATTTGTGGCTTCATTTTTGTTAGCTGAAACGATATTCGTGTCATCTGAAAGAGATTACAGTATTGATGTTTTAAGCAGTAATGAGATGAGTACGATAATTGAATATCGCATAGGAAGCTTTAACCGTGATCTTATTGAGATTAACGGAGAAGATTATTACAAAACATATCTTGGTAAAGAGGGTATCTTACTTCAAGAAGGTGAACCTGAATTGCCTTTGCTTGCTAGAAGTATAGTTATACCAAATCAAGCAGAAAAGGAAGTATTCATCAGAGATGCTGAATATGTTGATTTAGAGATGAGGGTTATACCCTCTAAGGGATTACTCTTTAGAAATCAGGACCCGGATTCGATCCCCTACAGTTTTTCGGCTGTATATGAACAGAACGAGTTTTATCCAGGTTCTTTAGCAGAGCTGGAAGAACCCTATATTTTAAGGGATTTCCGTGGTCAAACTGTCAGAGTTTTCCCCTTCCAATACAATCCGGTAAACCATACTTTAAGAGTATATACTAAACTGATTGTCGAGGTAAGAACTGTTGGGTCAAGTCATGTTAATGTCAAAATGAATCCAAGAACAACATATAGTAGAGAATATGCTTCAATATATCAAAACAGATTTATCAATTTTCATCACTATAGGTATACCCCATTAGAAGAACAAGGACGAATGATCGTTATCTGTTATGATGCTTTTATGGATGCAATGCAGCCGTATGTGGATTGGAAAATACAGAAAGGTATTAGAACTGATATCTATCCAGTTTCTACAATTGGAACGACAGCTGCTGCCATCAAGAATTTTATTCAGGCAGAATATGATCTCGATGATGGTCTCACTTTTTTACAGATTGTTGGAGATGCTGCTCAAGTTCCAACCTTCATGGTTGGTGGTGGTGGTTCTGACCCTTCATATTCTCTGTTAGAAGGGAATGATGCTTACGGCGATATCTTTGTCGGCAGATTTTCAGCAGAAAATATAGCTCAAGTGCAAACTCAGGTTGAAAGAACCATTCACTACGAAAGAGATATGACTACTGATGATAATTGGCTTAATCAAGCAATGGGTGTTGCTTCTAATGAAGGTGCCGGTATTGGTCATGGCGGTTTATCAGATATTCAACATTTAAACCTGATCAGAGGTTGGTTGTTAGGATATACCTATACTCACGTAGATCAGATTTATGCTCCAACAGCAACCGCAGCTATGGTTACAAATGCAGTAAACGCTGGCCGAGGGTTTGCTAATTATACTGGCCATGGATCTAATACTACATGGAGTACGACCGGTTTTTCCAATACTCATGTCAATGCTCTAACCAATGATTATAAGTTGCCTTTTATTGTTTCAGTTGCTTGTGTTAATGGTAATTTTACCAGTACAACCTGCTTTGCAGAAGCTTGGTTAAGAGCAACAAACAATGCAACAAATAATCCGACCGGTGCTATTGCCATGTATGCTTCGTCAGTAAACCAGTCTTGGGCACCGCCAATGTCCGGACAACAAGAAATAGCTCAATTACTGGTAAATGATCAAAAGAATACTATAGGTGGACTATTTTTTAACGGTTCGTTTCAAATGATTGATGATTATCCTTCACAAGGCCCCAATGAATTCAAAAACTGGCATATTTTTGGAGATGCTTCCTTACAAGTGAGATCAGACACTCCACAAGAGATGCAAATTACCCATCTAAATGAAACATTTATCGGGCTTGATTATTTTGAAGTAGATACAGATAGCCCTGATCTTCTTGTAGCAATAACATATGAAGGTGAAATATTAGCTGCGGGTTATACAGAGTCGGACGGTTCTGTTATTCTGAATTTCGAGAACCCACCTGTTGAACCTATGGAGTTAACTCTCACCGTTACTGGATACAACAAAGTAACTTACATTGCTCCAATAAACGTTATTCCCAGTGATGGACCCTATGTAGTGATTCAACAAGTCAATATTATGGGAAGTGGAGAAAATAACGCCGTGCTTTACGGTGATCAAGCTACTATAAATGTTACTTTAAGAAATGTCGGTATTGAGATTGCAGAAGAGGTTACAGCAACTCTTACAAATGATGATCCTTATGTAACTATTCTTGATGATTATGAGACATTTGGACATATTCAACCGGATGGTAGTGTTTTGAGAACAGATGCTTACTCTTTGCTCATTAGTGATGCAATACCTGATCAACACAGAGCATTTTTTAACTTAGAGATTACAGATGATAACGGCAATACTTGGAATAGTAGTTTTAATACTTTGATTAATGCACCTGAATATGATGCCGGATCGTTTACCATAGATGACTCTACCTATGGGAATAATAATGGTTACTTAGACCCATCGGAAACAGTAGTCTTAACTATTCCTGTCCAGAACATCGGTAGTGCTATTAGTCCTCAAACGACAGTAACATTAGTCAGCGGTTCTCCTTATATCACGATTGATACAGAATCGACAATAGATATTGGTGTTATCAATGCTGACGATACTCTCTATCCGACATTTACTGTCACAGCATCAGGAGATATTGAGTTAGGTTCGATCTTTACATTGGGATTGTTGATAACCGGAGGTGAATATTCCTTCCAACACTCTTATGCCTTAAATGTTGGACCAGTACTTGAAGATTTTGAGACAGGAGATTTTACAGCACATAATTGGCAATTTAGTGGTAATCAGCCTTGGCAAATTGTAACAGATTCTGTTTATGAAGGAACTTATGCCGCTAAATCTGGGACTATTGGTCATAGTCAATCTTCAACTATGAGTTTGACATTAGATGTTGCTGCTGCTGGTAATATAAGCTTCTATCGCAGAGTTTCTTCTGAAAATAACTATGACTTCCTCAGATTTTTCATTAATGGAAGTATGGTTGGACAATGGTCTGGTGAAGTTGCTTGGTCACAAGTTTCTTATCCGGTATCTGCAGGTACTAATACCTTTACTTGGACTTATATTAAGGACTTTATAGTTAGTGCCGGACAAGATTGTGCTTGGGTTGATTTCATTGAATTTCCATCAGCAGGGCAGATTCAAGGTGGTCCTGTTTTCTTAGCTAATCCAGCCCATATTGATTTTGAAGTAGTAGTAGTTGACGACATAGCTATTAAACCATTCTGGATAAGAAACTTCGGTAATGAAGAAATGACAGGAACTATAGAGACATACGAGGGTTTTGAAATAGAAAGCGTTATGCCAGATATCATTACAGGAAGTGAACCCTCTGAATCAGGTAGAACCTTGTATAATTATGCAGTACCTCCGCTGAGCAATATCCAGTTTAATCTCTTTTTCATGCCAACAGAAGCGATTGATTACAGTGGAGAGATTCTCATAACCAGTGACGCTGAAAACATTTCAGAGTACTATATGAATGTAGTAGCAAATGGATTTATATTGCTTCCCCCTGTTAATTTAACTGGAGAAGTGACTAATGAATATATCATTTTGTATTGGGAAAGTCCGGAATTTGATCTGAGTAAGAGGAATAATGGCAAAGTGGATATCAAGGAATTTCCAACAGGACATAGAAACGTTGAAATATTGGGATACAATATATACAAAGATGATGTTCAAATCAATGATGAGCTTGTAACTGAAGAAGTTTATCATGATCCAGATTTCGAAACATATGAAACATACCATTACTTTGTAACGGTGGTTTATAATCTTGGTGAGTCTTCTCCCTCAAATATTGAAGAGGTATATGTTACTTCGGTAGATGAAGATATCGAATATGTTCCTTATGTTACCGAATTAAGAAGTAACTATCCCAATCCGTTTAATCCATCGACCAATATATCCTTCTCATTACAAGAGAGAAGCCATGTCAGTATAGAGGTGTACAATATTCTTGGTCAAAAGGTAAAGACTCTGGTTAATCAAGAAAAAGAAGCTGGCATACACAGTGTTATTTGGGATGGTAAAAATGAAACTGGAGGTTATGCCGCCAGTGGTGTTTATTTCTATAGGATGCAGACTGATAGTTATAATCGAACGAGAAAGATGATCTTTATGAAATAACGATCATCTTCATAAGTAATAAAATTAAGAACAGGCAGATATATCTATCTGCCTGTTCTTTTTATATGATTAGTTAACTAACAGCTTGTTTAGAAGTCCTGATAAGTAATGACTCTTTTGGTATTATCATACCAAGCATATTTTATTTCACCGGTAAAAATTGTATGGTCTCCACTCCTTAATTGAGAGATCATCTCACATTCGAAATTAGCTGCAGCATTACGAATAACAGGCAATTTAGCCAATTTGCCGGGGAATATATCAAAATTACAGAGAGCAAATTTATCTATATCGCTTCCTGATTTTGAACCACAGATTTTTACTGCTTCAATCTGCTCCGGTGAGGGAAAACAGAGGTTAAAATAACGAAAATTCTGTAAGCAGTAATGAGAAAAACGGGTTAACCCAACAGAGATAGCAAACATAGGTGGAGTGATAGACGTTCGCATATACCATTCGAGTGTAATGGCATTATCTTTCCCATTAGGATCCCTAACCACAGCTAAGGCGATTTTTACGGGATTCTTAACGTATTCTATGACTTGTTGTATTTCAGTTCTGATCATGATATTATTCTTTACTGCTTCTCTAATAGCCTATCTTCATACATCTAGCAATAAGACTACCAAAAATGATCAATATTATTGCATAGAAGATGATAATAATAAGAGTCCAGATCAACGATGCCTTTGCCCAATTTGCCTTACTGATATTGATATTTCCGGAAAAAGCCCATACAAATAACATGATAATGTTGATAAGGGGGATTGCCATTATAAGTAAAGTAACCATCCATTCTCCTACTGACACAGGAGTATGAATAAAACCGGTCTCTCTTTGTTGATAGTTTGACTCTGATTGGTAATTTTCTTGCATAAATCTCCTCCATTCGTTAATGCTTTTTAAAGAGTAGAAAACTATAAATGTGTCAAGAAAAAGATATGTGCAGTATTTTATATTAGTGAAGGCACTTAATCATCATGCGAAGTGATAAGACATAAAATAGTGACAATTACTAAGGATGACATATTATGGTGTCATATTTCTTGACAAAATAAATATCATAATAATTAAGATAATTTACTGTAATTAATATGCTTCAGAGCAATTCACTACTGAATGGCATGCCTATTGCAAGCATTAGTTATGAGGTAATTAATGGGATATAAGCAGATATTATTGATAATTTTGAGCATAATAATGGTTTTGATAGCCATTTTATACGGTGTTTCTATGTTTAGAATGCACTATGAAGCGGCTCAAAGAGATGCTCTTATATCTGAATTGAACTATATCCATTTAAGAACTTATGTCCATTGGATCCGAACTACTGCCATGGAACATAATGCTTCTAACTACTGGAATCAGTTATGCGACGATACTAATGATGATTCACAAAATGTTTCTTGGGGGGATTGGTTGGGGTATGATGATTTTACTTATGCAGCTCATCCTGGTAGTTTTTTTAGCTCCAAAAATGGTGTATTTACGGTGACGACAGAATATAGAAAATCTTCGGAAGAGTACCAACCTACTTCTTTTATAGTCATCTATGCTGCCGGTCAAGTAAGTGGTAAGGATAAGAGCTATCTAAACGTTCACAGTTGGGGTAACAGTACATTTTTATTCCCTGATGGTAGTGGTAGACGGGGCAGTAAGGGTTTAGTCTGTTATAAAACCACATTCAATCTTCAATCAGGAGAAGTTACAATAGATATGCTTAACTAAAGCAAAGAATTATTTTACTAACTGCATCAAACATCTTTTCATGATCTAAACTTCTCGATCAAAAGTTCATCTAAAGAATAATAGTTTCACACATCCCCCCCCAAAATTCATATTCAAGATGTAGGAATGGCTTTACCTGTACTGTTTATTACGATTTATAGATGTGAAATTCTTAAGAAGACAACCCATGCAGAAAACTAGTTTCCTTTTTTGAGTAGCAATAGTACATTCTCACCCAGAGAAACTTCCTCCTCTCTTTGTCATGCCGAGCGAAGTTGAGTCATCTCATCACTGATTTTAGCTAAGCATACATAATTTTGCTTTATTAATTTGAGTCGGTGTTGAGATCTCTCCATTTCGCTTCGCTTCAGTCGAGATGACAAAGGAAGGGTGTTCAGTCGAGATGACAAAGAAAGGTGCTCGGTTAAAATGACAATGGAAAGGTGATCAGTCTAGCAGACAATTGTATAATACTGACTGGTGTCACCCTGAGTGATTCTTGGAGTAGCATCCTGCTTTCCCTACCATGAATTGTATCGAAGGGTGTGAAGATACAAAAACTAGTCTGTTTTAGCCATCCTTTGTTGACTTCGTCAACCCTGTCCTGAGCTTGACGAAGGATCGGAAGCAGCCACAAGGAAGTGTTTTCCTCGGTTCCGCTTCGCTTCAGTCGAGATGACAATACTTAGTTGCTGTAAAAAAAGGGGGGATTTGAGAATAATAGTTTGTATTGACAAATTAATTTCCTACAAGATTTATACCTCTAACTGAAAAAAATATTAACCTAACGAAGAAAACAGAAGGAGTTTGATGAAACAATGAAGAAAAGTAAGAAGAAGTTCAGAAAGGAATTAGTTTGTTCAAAGTGCTTAAAAGATATAGTACCTGATCAACTTTATTGCTATGGTTGCGGAGAGCCAACTAAATTATTAAAAGCAGAGTTATCAGCGCAAAATAATTTACGGGAAGCATGGGCTGAATATAAGAATAGAAAGAGTGATAACTATCCTTTTGCTATCTTTTTTATCTTCGCAATCTTTATACCTCTTGTTTTTTTTCACTTTTTCCCTAGATATTTTATCACAATAGACAAAGCAGGATTGTCTTTGGTAAGTAACCTTATATATCTGTTTACTTTGCCTCTGCTTTTCATCCCTTTTGCCGTACCTATTGTTGCTGACAAAGCAAAACTCTCAGTATTGAACTATTTGCAAAGCTTAAAGTACTATCCAAGATTATTGATCTTTATCCTCATTAATATCATCTATTTCTTTTTATTAAAGATGATAACTGATAGTGTTGATCCGATACTCAATTTAGTAAGATTGATCATGGTTTTGTACTGGTTGGCAATTATTGTCCCCTTACCTCATTTATTACTGAGAAAAAAAGTAAATCCTTTTAAAGCTGTAATGATTGTTTATAGAGCAGGTAAAGAAACACGTTGGCAGCAGTTTTTCACTTATGTTTATCTGTTCATGATAAATGCAATCGGTTTAGCTGCTCTGGGTGTTGGATTGATAATTACGATACCTTTCAGTATTGCTGTATTAGAAAGATATTATCTGCAAATGGATAAATATGGTCTGTTCGATCAAGACAGAGATAGAGAACAACAACCGGAAGTTATGTAAATACTTGATTGAAGTGTTGGCTCTATTATGAAAACATTCTTGCTACTAACGCTTCTTATTTTTCCCATTTCTTTTATCGATAATGGATTAATGTTTGCCAGTATTGAAGGAGCTGAGCCAGTTTATGATTACGAGGAATTTCTGATCAAGGATCTACGCTATGATTATCTATTAGCTCCAGAGAAACAGACAGAAGAGAGAGATTTTTTATTAACCTGGAAACAAGGATATAATTTAAGCAACTATCACTATTCTTTTCTTGATTGGGAAAGTTCTTCATTTTCTCTTTCCCTGCAGAACTATTATTGGAAAAAATATCATCAAGGAAACTTGTTTCTTGAATATGACAAAAAACATCTGATCTCTATTCATTATTATGATTGGGATCACAAAGTTAACTTAGAGTTTGGTGATATCGTATTAACTAATAATCTTAGACTATATAGCGAAAACGACATGTATCTTCTTTGGAAGAGCAATCTGCGTTATCTATTTCATCAGTATGATTCATCTTCTTCTTCAGCTATGCCTGAATTAACAGATTTTTCTTTTAGCGGCGATATTGCCTTCT
The DNA here is from genome assembly GCA_019429305.1 of Candidatus Cloacimonadota bacterium. Lineage (NCBI taxonomy): Bacteria > Pseudomonadati > Candidatus Cloacimonadota > Candidatus Cloacimonadota bacterium. The sequence goes on along the minus strand of JAHYIR010000012.1, from coordinate 18,696 downwards.
TTGCTTCTCAATGGGGTCTGATCTCTACTTATAACTTTCCTTATCAGCATCAATGGGAGAAGAACAGATCTGCAGTAGTTTATTATAGGCACTGGGAATCATTCTTATTAGGTAGTGGATTATCCATTATCAACAATAACTCAACTAATATATATCTATTTTTCACTGCGAGATTTAATTTGGATAATCGTTTGATAATCAGGTTTAAACTGGAAGAGGATTTTGTATCATATCCATTTCATTCCTACTTTCTTCCAAGACCATTCTTATGGAAAAGTTCGCTGTCGGTTGATGAGCAGCACTTCGAGCCCTATCCTGTTAAAAAAATAACTTTAGGAACTGACTTTATCACTAAAGGCATTCTCCATAAATTCGCTTTTGAGTATCGTTTGTCAGACGAGTTATATGATTTCTATTGGTTTTTAGACGATGAATTTAGCATTTATAGATTTGATGAACGACATGAGGTATTACAACTTGCTTATTCAGCATCCTATAAACACACAAACATCAATTTGTCTTTAGTACCAACAACAGAAGTTGATTTCGAACCATTATTGGTTGCTGGTATTACCCAAAAAGCGATCCTTGATGTCTTCAATGAGTTTACTGTTGGTATTAACTACAACTATCAGGAGAGAATAAAAAGGCGCCGGGAGTTTGGAATAGAAGAGTTTACAGATAGCTACCTGCTGACAGAGATCTGTTATAGATATACTAAATGGAAGAGTATAATACTTGAGACTGGATTTTCTTATTCATTTTTAGAAGCCAAGAATTCATTTATAGGCATAAAACCGGAATTTTATCTGCAAATCAGTTACGGAAAGCGTGGCAATGAAAGTTTATATTGAACAAATTGAAGATTACTCTCCGGAGCAGCTATATCAATACTTCTCTAACGTTTTTCAAGAAGAAAGACTGGGGGAGATATTAGCTTCGAAAAACTCTGTACTCCTCAAACCTAATCTGCTCGGTACTCATACTCCCGAAGTAGCAGTCACAACTCATCCAGTTGTCATTGAGAGTTTGGTACGTGTTCTAAAAGTTAATGGCATTAGCAATATCTTCCTGGGTGATAGTCCCGGAGGAACTTTTCGAACCGAAAATGTCTGGCAGATAACAGGAATGAAAGAAGTAGCCACCAAATTAGATATCAAATTAATCAATTTTGGTACAGAAGGTATAGAAAAGATCACAACCGGTGATTTCGAACTCATGATAGACAAACAGGTTCTTCAATTTCCGGCTATAATCAATATTGCCAAATATAAGACACACAGTTTAACTATGTTTACCGGTGCCGTTAAGAATCTCTTTGGTTCGGTTCCCGGTCTGATTAAATCGGATTATCACCGACTTTATCCCGATTCGGAAAAGTTTGCTGAGCTACTTGTTGCCATTTATCAAGTTCTAAAGGAGCAAGTTGTACTTAATGTAATTGATGGGATTTGGGGTATGGAAGGTGAAGGACCTTCGGCAGGAATTCCCCGTAATTTCGGAGTTATGTTGGCTTCTCGATCTGCATCTGCTCTTGACTTTACTGCGGCAAAAATGATGAGTTTTAGAAGTGAGAGAATCCCGACTGTAAGGATGAGTATGGAAGCCGACAATTTATCCCCTGAAGACATAGTGCTGGATGAAAAATGGCAAGAATTTCAGTTTCCTAAAGTTAGGTTAGGCAGAGTCAGTTTATATAGCTCTTTTATGAAAAAAGTACCAGAATCCATTCAAAAACTCTTTAACCGTTTGTATAATTATTATCCTGCCTTTAACAAAAACTGTCGTCTTTGCCGGATCTGTGTAGATAGTTGTCCGGTAAAAGCTATTACACTTGAAAAGGAAGACCTGACGCCAGAAATAGATTATCAAACATGTATCAAATGTATGTGCTGCCATGAATTCTGCCCGCATAATGCTGTGTATATTAAAAAAACTCTCTTGGCAAAGATATTATTGAAGTAATTAGTAGTTATCATTTAAGATAAAAGGAGATCGAAGAACAGTGATTGATTGTCTGACTTTTAAGGATAGCGGTTTGACCAATGAAGAGTGGGATAAATTTGTAATTAGAGCAAATAACGGCACGATATTTCATAGCAGAAAATTCTTAGATTACCACCAGCAGAGAAAGTTTGCCGACCATTCTTTAGTATTTCTTAAGAAAGATCAGATCATTGCTCTATTACCGGCAACCATAATCTTGTCAGGAAAAGAAAAGGTCTTTTCGTCTCATCCCGGTAGTTCTTGGGGTGGTTTAGTGTGGGAGCGTCTTTTGATGAATGATGATGCGGAAGAGATATGCCAAAATATAATCAAAAATGCTGAAAAGGAAGAATGTAATGGTATAGAGATTAGATTAGCTCCAATAATTTATCAACAAACCCCTAACGATTATTTTACTTTTCATCTGTTTAAGAACGGTTTTACCTATCTGAAGAGGGATCTGACCAGTGTTATTAAGTTTACCAATGATAGTACTTCTCTCTCTGCTTACTCTGCGGATAATTTATTGCGGCGAAAGGCAGTTAATAAATCACAACGGTTAGGTGTAGAAGTAATCCCAAATTCGAATGATTGGGAAAAATTCTATCAACTCTTATCATCAAATCTTATGGTCAAATCTAGTACCCCAACTCATACTTATGATGAGTTAATGAAATTAAAAGAACTTTTCCCGGAACAGATAACTCTTTGGAGTGCATATCTGGGAAAAGATTACATCGGTGGTATCTGCAACTGGGAGGTAAAACCGGGATACTGGCTATTGTTTTATAGTTGTTATCAACAGGAATTGAGTTCTTATAGGATTCTCAATCGTCTCTATTACGAATTTACTGATCACTCTCACCAGCAAGGTAGTAAATATCTCGATTTTGGAACAAGTTCGATCAATATGGAAGTCAACCGTGGATTGATCAAATTCAAAGAACAATACACTGCCTATGGAGTATTTCGCGACACAATGTATCTAAAGTTATAAACAGGACTTTTGCTTAATGACGATCAAAGAACAACTAAAGATCCTTCATATCGCAGTAGTAAATGCCGGTTTCCCCTCCGATTTCTGTGAAATGCATAGAAGAAATGGTGATCTCACGAGATTAGTGACCTTTTATAAAAATACTTTTGGCTTCCCGGAAGATATCTGCATGGATTGGCTAGTTCCTCAGGGCAGTTTAGTCAGTTTATGGCGTAAGAAGAAGGAAAGAACTATCAGTACAGATAAAGACCGTAAAGCCCATTATTTTCGACCTCATAACTATGCCGAGAAGCTCTACTTTGCTATCAATGATAAACTCAGAGAACCGCAAGTCAATAAAACAATAAAAGAACACGATCTTGATCAATTTGAAATAATACATTATGATTTTGGACTCGATTTCTACCGTAATTCCTCACAGGCAAAAAAATGGAAAAATGCTGGGAAGAAAATAGTTTGTTGCTATTATGGCAGTGATCTCAGGATCAGAGGGATCATTAAAGAGATGGAAGAGTTATCCGATCTAAATATCACGGCTGAATATGATCATTTAGCTTTAAAGAGCGATCTCGAATTTATGTTTTATCCCTATGATACTTCGGAACTACCGGAAAAAATTGAGAATGATTCCGGAAGAGTTAGAATAGTACATTCACCTACTAACAGGAAATTCAAAGGAACTGATCTGATAATAAGAGTTATCAACAGGTTGAAAGAAAAGAAAAATTTCGACTTTTATCTACTTGAAAATGTTCCACGTCAGCAAGTTCTGGAAATTAAAAGAGGGTGTGATATCGGGATTGAATGTGTCTGTGGTGAAATGGGTGGTTATGGATACGGTAAGTCCGGTTTAGAAATGATGGGTATGGGGATACCAGTAGTAACTTCCATGCCGGATGAGTATAGAAACTGGTTACCGGAAAATCCTTTTGTTGTTGCTAACAGTGAGGATGAGTTATATGATCAGCTCCTATCCCTGATCGATAATCATGAATACCGTCAAGAACTGGGAGCGAAAAGTAAATATTGGGTTGACAAGTATCACGGTTTCAGCAACGTAAATAAAAGGTTATACGAACTTTATGAAAAATATGGTGTTATTTGATAGAGAAAACTAGATGCAAAGTTATATAATACAAGTCATTTATTGGTTCCCGGAGTTAATTGATGGAAAATATAAGTAAGATCAAAGGGGTTTTTGTTCATCCTACTGCCGAAGTATCTGAAGATGCTACTATCGGAAAAGGTACAGCTATCTGGAATCAGTGCCATATCAGAGAAATGGCACAGATAGGAATAAACTGCAATCTCGGCAAAGATGTCTACATAGATATCGATGTGATAATCGGAAATAATGTTAAAATACAGAACGGAGTTTCCGTTTATCATGGCGTGGTAATTGAAGACGATGTTTTTGTCGGACCTCATGTCGCATTTACCAACGACCTTAATCCCCGAGCTTGGATATTTGAATTTCAGGTATATCCTACTTATGTGAGAAAAGGGGCTTCTATAGGAGCAAATTCAACGATAGTTTGTGGTGTAACTATCGGAGAATTTGCCATGATCGGTGCCGGTAGTCTTGTAGCAAAGGATGTGCCCCCCTATTGTCTGGTTGTCGGTAATCCTGCTCAGATCACCGGATTTGTCTGTAAGTCAGGTCAAAAACTCGATGAAGTGGTGGAACTAACTGACGAGTATGCTTTGTTACGCTGCAGCAAGAATGGTGAACTGCAAAAAATTGATTTGCAGCTTTATCGTCAGGTCAATGAAGGAATGAAAAATAACTCTTAATAAAAAAATGTTTAAACTGCTCAAGAGACAAAAAGATCTAGATGCTCATATGCGAGATTACTCTTTCCTCACAAAAAAACTGGATAGACTGGAACGCTATTTGGACATCCCTATATTGATCTGAGTCTAAATCACGGAGTGAATGTGATATATCTTACTAAACCATATTTTGATGAAAAAGAACTCGAGGCACTCAAGCAGGTTTTAGCTTCCGGATGGGTTGCCGGACAAGGACCTAAAGGAGAAGAATTAAAGGGTTTATTACGAGATTATCTCGATATTAAACATGTTATACCTGTAAGCAACTGTACTTCAGGTTTGCATCTGGCAATACTTGCTTTGGGTATTAAACCTGGTGATGAAGTGATAGTATCCGATTACACTTTTCCAGCAGCCGGACATGCAGTCCTTTTTTGTGGAGCAAAACCGAGATTCACAGATGTAAAGATTAATACCTACAACATGGAACCTGAACTTATTTTAGGCAAGATAAACAGTAAAACAAAGGGGATCATAGTAGTACATGAGTTCGGATTAATAGCAGAAATGGAGCCGATAATGAAGATTGCCCGTGAGCATGGACTAAAGATCATTGAAGATGCTGCTTGTGCTTTAGGAGCTAGATATAAAGAAAAACAACCCGGTTTCTGGAGTGATATTGCCGTTTTCTCTTTTCATGGGCGGAAAAATGTTACTTGTGGAGAGGGTGGTGCTGTGGTTACTAATAACGGTAAATATGCATCTGAAATCGAATCACTATCTTGTTTTGGAATGCAATCTGCCTATTCTCGTCAGGAAGATTTTTCAATCCCCTCATTTGATGATCTTGGCTATAATTATAAATTAGCCGATCTTAATGCTGCTGTAATTATCGAACAAATTCGAAAATATCCAGAGATAATAGAACGAAAAAGAAAATTGGTTGAGCTTTACAACAGTTCATTACAAGCTAATAAATATGTCACTACTCCGATAGAGAGCAAAGATTGTTTTCATGTTTATCAAACCTATGCCGTAGTTCTTGATGGTAAGATCGATAGAGATCTTCTGATCAAAGCTCTCAGAGAGGATGATATCCAAACGAATATCGGCACCTATGCTTCTCATATTCAACCGGTTTATGAAGATGTTGAGGATACCTGTCCGAATTCGCTCTTTCTCTATTATCATTCATTGGCACTACCGCTATACTATGATCTCAAGGAAGAGGAAGTAATCTATGTGGTTGATAGATTAAACCATCACATCGAAAAACAAGTTAAAAATAAGTCTTAGACATTATATAGATATCCAGTGAAAGGAAATCAGCAAATTTATCAAATAGAGGAATAAATGGCAAAAAGAGTTTTAGTAACCGGTGGAGCGGGATTTATAGGTTATCATATCACAAAGCAGTTAGTGGAAAAGGGATGGATTGTAAGAGTGTTTGATAATCTTATTCGTGGAGACAAAAAAAAGCTTGAAAATTGGATCAAAGAAGGGAAAGTTGAGTTTGTAGAAGGTGACATCAGATTTTTGTCCCGGCTTCTCGATGCCTGTCATGATGTGGAAGCAATCTTCCATCAGGCAGCAGATTGTATCAATAAGAGTCTGCAAAATCCTGCAGAATCTTTTAGTATCAATGTAATGGGCACAACGAATGTCTTCGAAGCAGCCCGTTTGAGTAATATCAAAAAAGTTATCTTTGCCAGTTCGGCTTCAGTTTACGGTGATCCCGATAAACTTCCCATTACCGAAGAGGCTCCCATAAAACCGATAACCCCTTATTGCATTGGGAAACTTGCCGGTGAAGAAATTGCCGGTTATTATGCCCGTTATCATGATATTGATTACATCGGTTTTCGCTATTTTAACGTATATGGTCCAAGGCAGAATATTGATGCTTATTATACCAATGTAGTCATCCTCTTTCTCAAGAGGATCATCAATGATCTGTCACCATTGATAGATGGTGAAGGCAAACAATCCATGGATTTTATCCATGTTGAAGATATTGCCAGAGCCAATGTTCTGGCTTTAGAGCAACCAGTTAAAAATGAGATATTCAATTTGGGGACAAACAGAGCTACTACGATAGCCAAATTAGCTTCTCTGCTTCTCAGGTCAAGTGGCAAAGAGAATATAGCTGTAGAGTTTACAGGTAAGAAGAGCATCGTCAGAGAGAGAAGAGCGGATTATTCCAAAGCTGAAAGAATGCTCGGCTGGCAGCCACTAATTCCTGTGGAAGAGGGGATAGAAGAACTTGTTCAAGATATCATAAACAATCCAAGTTTATACGAATAGCAGATAACAACCAGAATGAAATCTAAGCTGCGTAGCTAACCATGCAGAGATTATACCGCAATACCTTCGTGTATTTTGTCGGGAATATCATGACCCGCTTTGTGGGGTTCTTTCTCCTACCGCTATATACGAACGTTCTTTCAACAGACGAATTTGGTAGTTATACACTCCTCATGGCGATCTATGCCATTCTTAATGTTCTCTATCAAGCCGGAATTTTTCAGGGGTTTACCAAATTCTTTTATGATGAGCAAGCCGATACAAAGAGAGTTTTTTCTACAACTCTAAACACAATAATTCTCTTTGGTTTTTTTATAGCGGTTTTGCTCTCACTATTGAATAAACCTTTGATCTCTCTTTTTCAGATAAATCAAGAGCTCAGTTCCTTTATTCTGATCCTTTTCTGGCTGATCTTCTTTGATACTCTGGCTTACTTCGGACTACATTTTCTGAGAACCCGTCAATTTGCCAGGATTGCCGTGACATATTCTCTCATTACTTCGGTTTGTAATCTCCTCTTGAATGTGATTTTCCTTGTTCTTTGGGATTTGAATATTTTGGGTATTTTGCTCGCCCAGGGAATAGCTAATCTCTTACTCCTATTTCTCTGTCTCAGACATTTCAAGGGATTATATCAGGCATTGATTGACTGGATTTTGCTCAAAAGACTGATGTTGTTCTCACTTCCCTTAGTCATTGCCGGAGCTTTTGGCATTATGATGGATGTAGCCGATAGATTTATCATCAACTTCTTTCTTGATCGGAGTCATTTGGGTGTTTATGGGGTCGCTTATAAATTAGGTCTTTTAATGAATGTCTTTGTTATAGCTTTCCGAACAGCATATCTCCCTTATTTTTTGAACATGAACAAAACAGAAAATTATAACCGGGAATTAAAACAAACTCTGATCAAACTTGTCGGGTTAATGTCAATTCTCTTTCTTGCCGTTACTCTCTTCTTGAGATATCTCTTCCATATCGAATTCAACGGTTTTTTCTTACTCAATCCTGATTATATTTCAGCTGCAGCTATTGTTCCTTTCATTCTCTTGGCTTATGTATTCAACGGTTTTGCAGCTTTCTTCTCGCTCGGACCATACGTTTCTGGGAAAAGCTATCACTTTATTATCTCTGACGCGATAGGGTTTTCAGTAAATATAGTACTAAACCTCCTGATAATACCTATCTACGGAATAATGGGTGCTGCTTTAGCTACACTGGTTGGCTTTTATACAGCAGCGCTCTATATGTACTTTGTCTTTACCAAGGAGATGAAAGAAAACCTGTTCGGTAAAGAGAACCTTTTGATCATCATCGGTTGTTTGATCTCTCTCTATGCGGCATCACTTGGCGATTTATTCTTTGTTAGATTACTATTGCTTATTTTATTCATTATCTATTGTCTGAGGTTAAGTAAGATGTCGATAAAGAGTTTTTTCCGGTTAATGACCAGAGATAGGAAACTACCATGAGGCAACTTGAAAGATATTTAATATCTTGACTAATCCGATATAGTAGTTGGTAGAATATTATATGGATGAGAATAGAAAGACTATGTTATCAGATGAAAAAGAATTAGTTTCCAACGCTAAGGTCAAGAGTTTGATCGATCAAGCCATACACTTATTTAACCTTGATCTATCGGGGTTAACTATCCTGACCGAGGCAGCAAATGGTAACTACTATATCACTCCGGTAATTGCAGCACTATCAGGGGCACGAGTTTTAGCTCTGGCGAGAGATTCTAACTTCGGTAGTAAAGATGATGTTGCTGATTATGTATCTCATAAGATCAAAGAATTTTCTTTAGATAACGAGATAAAAATAATCTATGATCTAAATGACGAGTTAATATTTAAAAGTGATATTGTAACTAATCTCGGTCATCTGAGACCTCTTGATGCCTCATTTATCGGGAGAATGAACCCACAGGCAGTGATAACTTCTATGTGTGAGGATTGGGAAGTGAGGGCAGAGGACATTGATCTTGAAGAATGTCGGAGAAGAGGGATCTTGGTTGGTGCTGTCAATGAAGAGTCCTCTTATGTGAATATATTCCAGTATGTCGGTTTTCTGACGATGAAATTGATCATGGAAGCCGGCTTAGAGATTTATAACAACAGCTTTCTTGTTATTAGTTCCGATAAGTTCGGGAAGGTCATCAATGATTCTTTATTAGCTCACGGTTCTTCTGTAAACTTGAAAAGTCCTGCAGATTTTCATAAATTGCTAACGCATGAACACAATTATCAAGCAATAATCATTGCAGACTTTTATTATGACAACCCGCTTGTTGCCGAAGCAGGAGTTATTAGTGCCGAGATATTACATATGTATTTTCCCGACACCATGATTATTCATTTAGTCGGTGAAGTTGATAACGTCTATCTCCAAGAAAATCATATCTACTGCTACCCTGAAAAAAAAGGATATAGGCAAAGAATGTCTCAAACGCTCGATTACTTAGGCATGCGTCCCTTGATTGAATTGCATACTGCCAGTCTCAAAGTAGGGGAGATCCTTACCTGTGAGAAAAAAGCCGGCTATTCAGCTGAAGAGATCATCACTAAACTCGCTCATCACCCTCTCTGCCAGATTATCTTTTAATCTTTCCTCAAATAATCACTATCTGACATGCTGCGATATCTTTTAGATCATTGTAATACTTTGCGTCAATCCTTAGGGACCCTACGAGTCGGCTCTAGCCGACTCGTAGGGTCCCTAAGGTTAACCCATAGGATAAAACTGAGTATTTTTTTGTTGATCAATTGATATGTTAAGCAGGTTAAATATCAATTTCTTAACTCATAATAATTATCAAGTGAAACTACTTTTCAGTTGTTTAAGTTATTCTAAGAGTAATCAAATAGATCATAAATCTTACTTGACATACAATAAAGATATAATGATTCTTAGATAAGGGACGAGATTATGAGTATAAAACACCTGCACAGAGTAATTCTTCTTCTGATGACTATGACGCTGCTATTTAGCGAAAAAGACCATTCTTGGAGTTTTACCCATAGTCATGTCAAGATAGTCAATGATGATGATAATTCATATTTAGTTTTTCAAGAATCCTTAGCAGGTAGTCCAGAAAAAATTCTGCGTGAGGATTTAGTTATCTCAGGTCAGGTAGTAAGAAATGATATGCCTTCTGTTGGTATAGAGGGGGCTGAAGTAGAACTGATTGGGGACGATAGTTATTCTACAGTTTCTGATGTTGCAGGTCACTTTTCTTTGGAGGGAGTTACTGCTAACCAAATTTATGAACTATCTATCTTCGTATCAGGGTTTGCACCTTATTATGAACAGGTGATGGCAGAAGATTACGATATAGATTTGGGTATAATTATCCTTTTTGAAATCTTATATCCACCGCATAGTTTAACTGCTATACCAAGTGCTGACGAAGAATACGTTGAGTTGTTCTGGTCTTCACCTTTAGTAGTTGACTATCTCTTCTTTAATTTTGATCATAATGATGGGGGATGGTTACCTACGGCAAATTGGGACCCGGTTGGTGACTGGGAATGGACAAGTGAATATGATGTTGATAACTGGTATAATTCAGGGTCTTTTAATGCTACTCCCCCTCCGAACGCCTATTCCGGCACCGGATTATGGGGGACGAAAATTAATACTAATCATACAAATTCTGGCGGTTTTAGTTACTTGAGCAAGACAGTCGATTTGAGCGGTTTTATCGATACTATATTATGTTTTCAAAGTTGGAATAATTCATACGGATCATTCGATTATGGGCAAGTAAGGGTAGATGGCGAAATAGTATGGGGACCCTCTTGGAACCATCAGAATACGGAATGGCAGGAGGTGATCATTGATCTGTCCGCATATGATGGATTCTCTCAAGTAGAAATAATCTTTGAACATTATGCCTCGACGACTATTAACTATGCAGGATGGTATATTGATGATGTCTTTATCGGTCCTGAAGTAAGCTATCCACCATTTAGACAAAAATATGATAATGTGAGGAATAATTCCGGGGATTTAGATCAACTGAGTGAGAAAGATGAAACATATTTCCAAGAACAGAGGATCTTAGAGAATTATCGTATCTATAGATTTCAAAGTGATGATATTGATAATCAATTTGTCTGGGATGAAATAGCTGTTCTAAACGATACGACATACATTGAACTTGATTGGGGGAATTTACAATACGGTTTTTATAATTATGCCGTCAAAGCTGATTATACAGGTAGTGTGCTATCACCACCGGCTGTCTCCAACTGGCTCGGTAAAGATATGATAACCGATCTGACTATTTTCATAAACACTGATACAGGGGACAGTGCAACAGGAGCTAATGCTCTTCTACGATATCAGAACCAAGACCCTGATGGTAATAGTCCCCTCTATTCTCAAACTGCTGTTGGTGACGATCCTGCTATAGTTAGCTTTGCTAATATTCTCAAAGGTACGTATATTTTAGAGATCAGAAAACAGGGATTTGCTGACTATTCTATATCGAACTTTGCTATTCACGATCCTGAAATTATTAGTGTTACATTGGAAGAGGTTCCGTTCCCACCACTAAATTTATCTTATATTGCGAGAAATGATCTTGTGTTTCTCTATTGGCAAACTCCTAATCCACGTAGTAATAGAGCATTATTGGGCTATAATGTATTTCGGGATGATCTGATGATCAATTCCGAACCACTTATTGATACACTCTTTTATGATTTAACCGTGGAAAATGACAGTACCTATACTTATCAAGTTACTGCAATATATACATTAACGGAATCCGAGCCTTCGAATTCGGTGTCGGTTACTCCGGGAGTTAATCAATTAAAAAAAATCGGTGAAGACACATTAACAGCCAATACGCTACCATTGAACTTCTTCTATCGATGCAGTTTGACTCAGACGATCTATATGTCAGATGAGATCAATATGGTAGGGACAATTTCCGAACTACGATACTATAATAATTTTACACAAGACATCTTTGATAAGCATATTCGCATTTGGATTGGAGAAACGACCCGTACAAATTTGGCAACTGGCTGGATTTCCTCAACAGAAATGCAACTCGTTTTCGATGGATTTATTGATTTACCGGCAGGACAAAATGAGATAATCATTCCATTAGATGATCTCTTTTACTACTCAGGCAACCAGAACCTTGTCATCATGCTGAAACGTGAATTGGATCAAGAGAACTATTCGACTTTCAATCATTTTTTTTATACCTTAACTCCTGAATATCCACAACGTTCCAGAAATTTGCAATCTCAGACCATTGACTTTGATCCCGCTGAACCTACTGGTGGAACTCTAACTAATCGTGTACCTAATACGGGTATTTATCTAATTTCAGATGGCATCGGATCTATTGGCGGTTATGTCTTCAATGAGGAAAATCAATCTTTAAGAGGAGCTAAGGTAATTGTTAACGAATTGTTCGTTGAAGCATTCACAAATATCGATGGTTATTTTCTTTTCCCTTTTATTAGCGAAGGGGTATATTCACTAACAACTACTTATCATGGCTACAATGAAAGTACTGTAGAGAACATAGTAGTTGAAGAATATGATACTACTACGGTGAACATAACTCTGGATCCTTTATTGATGGTTACTGTTACGGGTAGGATAGTAGGTAGTGATCAGCCGGATATCGGCTTAGCAAATGCACTGATCACACTCGATGGTTATAACTATTATGAAGCATACAGTGGTGATGATGGGATCTTTACAATTTCTGATGTTTATGCAAATTACATCTATACAATGTCGGTGCAAAGGAGTGATTACTCTGAACTGACCCAAGAAGTAGTAGTTGAAGATATTGACTTAGACTTGGGAGATATAGTGATTTTGGAGTTAACTTTTCCACCTTCGGATGTTACAGCAGTACTACTATCTGATAATACAGAAGTGCATATAGAGTGGATATCTCCAGAATCAATCTATTCAAGAAAAAAAGTAACTCAAGATAACTCTGAAGATGAAGATCATTTCTTTAAGATGTCAGGACAATACAATATTCAAAACCATCCTTCAGGTTTATCTAATAGAAACTCAGATAAAGAATTGATTAATTATATCAGGAACGAACACTTCAAGAACACCTCAACTGGAAAATACAACAGAGCTTTGGTTGGTTTTATTATATACCGCTTACAACCAGGGAATGAACAAAATATTGATAACTGGAGTGAGATCGGTACAGTATCTTATGAATACAATTCATATATTGATGTTGAATTACCCTATCTTTTTGATGGCTCTTATCTGTATGCTGTGCGCTCGGTTTATTCTAATAATCTTCTGTCAGAAGCATCTTTCTCTAATACAATAGAATACCAAGAAGCAATTCCTACGATCACTAATCTTCAGGCAAATGTTGATGGTAATGATGTATATCTCTCATGGGAGTGGGGTAGTAATTCTAAGAGCAAGAGAATTCAAACATATAGAACTAGTTCTCAAGAGGATAGATTCAACAACAACAACCGGGCATTTTTGGGTTTCAAGATCATACGGAATGATTTGCTAATAGCAGAAGGTATTACTAACACTTTCTATAATGATGAGGGATTAGCCGCCGGTGAATATAGTTATTCTGTAATCGGTGAATATACTAACGGAACTACTAACATGTTGACTATAGAAGTTGTGGTGACTTTAGATACTGGCGAAGAGACACTAAATAATCCGTTAATAACAACCCTATATAGTAACTATCCAAACCCCTTTAATCCAGAAACGGTCATTCACTATTCAATAGATAAAGATGACGATGTAATTATTGAAGTGTTCAATATCCGTGGTCAACATATCATAACATTGCTCGATAGTTATCAAATTGCCGGTCATCATCAAATTTCATGGAACGGTAAAGATGAACTTGGAAGAGATGTGGGGAGTGGAATATATCTCTATAAGATGAAAACTAACTCCTTTTCTTCAATCAGAAAAATGATCCTAATGAAATAATTACCGAACATATCTTCGTCTTCTAACAAATTTTTTTGTATTTTTTTCTTGCTTTGAAGCAATATTTAGCTATATTTTATATAAAAGATCTACTATCTTTAAAAAACTATTGACAATAAAACCGAGCTAAAAAATATTGCTGAACCTGATAAATCAGGTAGTTCTTAATAAGGTACATATTCGTGGAGAGTGAGCAAGGAGAATATTTTTGAAAGAATAATGGAGAGTTTGATCCTGGCTCAGGACGAACGCTGGCGGCGTGGATTAGGCATGCAAGTCGAACGCGAAAGGAGTACTTCGGTATTCTGAGTAGAGTGGCGAACGGGTGAGTAACGCGTAGGTGATCTATCTTTAAGTGGGGGATAGCCCCGGGAAACCGGGATTAATACCGCATGTGTCTGATAGCATAAGTTATTAGGTAAAAGTGGCCTCTGACATAAGCTACTGCTTGAAGCTGAGCCTGCGTCCTATTAGTTAGTTGGTAAGGTAAAGGCTTACCAAGGCGATGATAGGTAGGCGGCCTTAACGGGTGGTCGCCCACACTGGGATTGAGATACGGCCCAGACTCCTACGGGAGGCAGCAGTCGAGAATAGTCTACAATGGGGTAATACCCTGATAGTGCGACGCCGCGTGGACGAAGAAGCATTTCGGTGTGTAAAGTCCTTTTCTATGTGAGCAAGACTTAGAAGGAGAATATTTTTTTAAGTTCGATATTAGCATAGGAATAAGCCACGGCTAACTCCGTGCCAGCAGCCGCGGTAACACGGGGGTGGCGAGCGTTGTCCGGAATTACTAGGCGTAAAGTGCAATAAGGCGGAAGTGTAAGTCAGATGTAAAAGGCACCGGCTCAACCGGTGTGACGCATTTGATACTGTATTTCTGGAGTAAGGTGGAGGGAGACGGAATTCCTGGTGTAGCGGTGGAATGCGTAGATATCAGGAAGAACACCAAAGGCGCAGGCAGTTTTCCATACCATTACTGACGCTGATTTGCGAAGGTGTGGGTATCGAACAGGATTAGATACCCTGGTAGTCCACACAGTAAACGATAAACACTAGGTGTTGGAGATGTACAAAGTCATCAGTGCCGTAGCTAACGCGTTAAGTGTTTCGCCTGGGGAGTACGATCGCAAGGTTTAAACTCAAAGGAATTGACGGGGGCCCGCACAAGCGGTGGAGCATGTGGTTTAATTCGATGCAACGCGAAGAACCTTACCTGGGTTTGACATCCGCGGAAAGAGACAGAGATGTTTTTGTGCCTCTTCGGAGGAACCGCGAGACAGGTGCTGCATGGCTGTCGTCAGCTCGTGTCGTGAGATGTTGGGTTAAGTCCCGCAACGAGCGCAACCCCTATGCTTAGTTGCCATCATTCAGTTGGGGACTCTAAGCAGACTGCCGGTGTAATAAACCGGAGGAAGGTGGGGACGACGTCAAGTCATCATGGTCCTTATATCCAGGGCTACACACGTGCTACAATGGTCGGTACAGAGGGCAGCGAGATCGTAAGGTGGAGCTAATCTCCGAAAGCCGATCACAGTTCGGATTGAGGTCTGCAACTCGACCTCATGAAGTTGGAATCGCTAGTAATCGCGTATCAGAACGGCGCGGTGAATACGTTCCCGGGCCTTGTACACACCGCCCGTCAAGTCAGCCGAGTTAAATGCACCCGAAGGAGGTGAGCTAACCGTAAGGGAGCAGCTTTCGAAGGTGTGTTTAGCGAGGGGGACTAAGTCGTAACAAGGTAGCCGTACCGGAAGGTGTGGCTGGATCACCTCCTTTTAAGGAGAACACTCTTTGTTTTCACTCTCTACGATTTATATAATATTTTACAGATCTTTACCAGGTACATAAAAGTGAAATGCAAAGAGATAAGAGAAGAAAGGTGCGAAGAGGAAAGAGCATGTGGTGGATGCCTTGGCACTAGAAGGCGAAGAAGGACGCGGTTAACTGCGAAAATCCTCGGCTAGCTGTAAGCGAGCTTAGATCCGGGGGTATCCGAATGGGGCAACCCGTCATAGCTAGAACTATGACATCCCTGACCGCTAAAGTGTTTATTAAGTATTTAAGATACTTAAGTGAGCATTTTAGTGGTCAGGGAGGCATACGCGGAGAACTGAAACATCTTAGTATCCGCAGGAAGAGAAAGTAACAACGATTTCCTAAGTAGTGGCGAGCGAACGGGAAATAGCCTAAACCCTTCACCTATCAGTCTTTCGGTAGTTAGCGTAATAATTACTACAAGAGATACTGATAGGTGAAGGGGGTAGTGGGACTTGCGACATCGTCTTTATCTTTATAGGAGAACATATTGGAAAGTATGACCGTAGAGGGTGATAGTCCCGTATCCGAAATAGAGTTAAAGATGTAGCGAGCACCCGAGTAGCCCGGGGCACGAGAAATCCTGGGTGAATCAGCGAGGACCATCTCGTAAGGCTAAATACTTCTGGTGACCGATAGTGAATTAGTACCGTGAGGGAAAGGTGAAAAGCACCCCGGGAGGGGAGTGAAATAGAACCTGAAACCGCATGCTTATCATCGGTCGGAGCCCTTCACCATATTTATCATACTATAGAGTAATGGTCAATATGGTGAAGGGTGACGGCGTGCCTTTTGCATAATGAGCCGGCGAGTCGATTTAATCAGCGAGGTTAAGTATTACAGGTATGTAGCCGTAGCGAAAGCGAGTCTTAACAGGGCGTTTAGTTGATTGGATCGGACCCGAAACCTGGTGATCTACCCATGTCCAGGATGAAGGTACGGTAACACGTACTGGAGGTCCGCACCAACCGATGTTGAAAAATCGGTGGATGAGGTGTGGGTAGGGGTGAAAGGCCAATCAAACCAGGAGATAGCTGGTTCTCTCCGAAAACTGTTTAGGCAGAGCCTCAACATAGAATTAAGGAGGTAGAGCACTGATTGGGCTAGGGGGCTAACCCGTCTACCGAACCCAGTCAAACTCCGAATGCCTTAATTTGTTTGTTGGGAGAAAGGGTGCGAGGGATAAGCTTCGTATCCGAGAGGGCAAGAACCCGGACCGTCAGCTAAGGTCCCTAAATATATACTAAGTGCTAAAGGATGTTTCATTGCAGAGACAGCCAGGATGTTGGCTTAGAAGCAGCCATCATTTAAAGAGTGCGTAATAGCTCACTGGTCGAGTGGTAATGCACCGAAGATGAGCGGGACTCAAGTATATTACCGAAGCTGCGGATAGTGATTGTATTAATATGGTCATTATGGTAGGAGAGCATTGCAGTTGCGTAGAAGTAGTACTGTGAGGTATTATGGAGCGGCTGGAAGAGACCATGCCGGCATGAGTAGCGATAATCAAGGTGAGAAACCTTGACACCGTAAGCCTAAGGTTTCCTGAGTAAAGTTAATCTTCTCAGGGTTAGTCGGATCCTAAGGAGAGGCCGGAAGGCGTATCTGATGGGTATCAGGTTAATATTCCTGTACTTACAACAGCTAGTGATGGAGTGACGCAGTTTTGCGTTGGAGACGGGTGTTGGATATCCCGTTGAACGTGTGTAGGCTGACAATCAGGCAAATCCGGTTGTCATTAAGGCCGAGGCATGGGACGAGCCCCTTAGGGCGAAAGTCCAATTAGAGAGCTGCCGAGAAATAGCTTCTAAGCGTTAATCTGTTGTAATCCGTACCGCAAACCGACTCAGGTAGGCGAGGAGAGTATCCTCAGGTGTTCAAGAGAACTCTGGTTAAGGAACTAGGCAAAATGACCCCGTAACTTCGGGAGAAGGGGTGCCCCGTTATCGTGAGGTAATTTACTTACTAAGCGAGAGGGGGTCGCAGTGAAGAGGCCCAAGCGACTGTTTATCAAAAACACAGGTCTATGCGAAGTCGTAAGACGCAGTATATAGACTGACACCTGCCCGGTGCCGGAAGGTTAAATGGAGGGGTTAGCTGTAAGGCGAAGCTCTGAGATGAAGCCCCGGTAAACGGCGGCCGTAACTATAACGGTCCTAAGGTAGCGAAATTCCTTGTCGGGTAAGTTCCGACCTGCACGAATGGTGTAACGACTTGGGCGCTGTCTCGACCAGGGACTTGGTGAAATTGCAGTGGCGGTGAAGATGCCGCCTACCCGCGAAAGGACGGAAAGACCCCGTGAACCTTTACTGTATCTTGATATTGTGATTTGGTGCGGTATGTGTAGGATAGGTGGGAGGCTATGAACTTGGTGCGCCAGCATCAGGGGAGCCAACGTTGAAATACCACCCTTATTGTATTGAATTTCTAACGAGTATTTAAACAGGTATTCGGACATTGTCAGGAGGGCAGTTTGACTGGGGCGGTCGCCTCCAAAAAAGTAACGGAGGCTTACAAAGGTTCCTTCAGGTTGTATGGTAACCAACCTTAGAGCGTAAAGGTATAAAGGAGCTTGACTGCGAGACTGACGGGTCGAGCAGGTGGGAAACCAGGTCTTAGTGATCCGGCGGTTCTGAATGGAAGGGCCGTTGCTCAAAGGATAAAAGGTACTCCGGGGATAACAGGCTAATACCATCCAAGAGTTCACATCGACGATGGTGTTTGGCACCTCGATGTCGGCTCAACTCATCCTGGGGCTGAAGAAGGTCCCAAGGGTTCGGCTGTTCGCCGATTAAAGAGTTACGCGAGCTGGGTTCAGAACGTCGTGAGACAGTTCGGTCCCT